>NZ_JAKMSK010000007.1:0-91128 GCF_025772605.1 Campylobacter sp. CNRCH_2016_0050h
AGTAATATACTCATTAATACTATAATAATTATTCAAACTAGCATTGAGTTTTCTAAACCAACCCATGCCATTACTATTATTTTTATAATTAGTGCCTAAAAAATTAACCCCATCGTCATAGACCTTGCCTAGGTTGATTTTGGTACTATAAATAAAAGTGTTATGAAAATTTCTAAATAAACCTTCTAAACCCATACTACCTACATTAGAATGCTTATTAAAAGTTAAAAATCCAGCACTTGTATCACTAAGTATTTTATGATAAATACTTGAAGTAAAGTAAAATGATGAATTAGTATTAATCCACACAGGATAAGAAAAGTCTATACCAAAATTTCTAGAAGTACCATAAAATCCGGCATTTTCATAATCTTCTCCCAAGGAATAATTTCCTTTTGATACACTTGGAGTAATTTTTAAATTTCCTAAAAAGAAAGTATAACTTGCTCCATAGTTGATTTGTTTTTCATTGCTTGATTGTAAGTAAAAATTATAATAATCTCCCATATTAAATATAGAATTAAATCCCATGCTGATGCCTATTCTATATTTGCCAGAACTTTCAATACCATAATTATCAGCATATAATAATACATTGGCCTTAGTATCAGGCACTACTTCTATAACTACATCAGTTTCTCCTACATTCTCTCCTGCTTGTAAGCCTGCTAGGGTTTGAATGCCATACATTTCATTGACTTTATATGCGCTATCTTCTATTAATTTAGTGGAGATAATTCTACCTTTAAGTTTTTTATCTAATTTATCTTTTATGAAATGATCTTTGATCGAGGTTTTGTTTTCTATTATGTGTTTTCCAAATACTCCTAAAGCAATGTTTAGTTCTATATTGCCATCTTCAAAATTTTGTTTTGGAATAAACACTGTTGCAGCAGGATAGCCATTAACTTGGAAATAATAAGCAACAATATTTGATACATCTTGCAAATCTTGGATATTAAATTTTTTCTGTTCATAATTTAATATGAGATTATGTAATTCCTCTTCTTCAATTCCTAAATTTTCAAAATCAATTCCTTTGTTTGTGATGTGAAAATTATAGTGAGTAAGTATTTCTTTTTCATAATGTTCTTGGTGTGTATTTATGATTTCTCTAGCATCTTGAAATTTTTCATAATTTTGTTCAGTTTTTAAATTTTCTTTTAAAGCTTTGTTTTGTGGTATATTTCTATCAGGAGATAATTCTATTATTTTTATATTGTCATTTGTAGCTCGTAAAGCACATGTTAAAATTAAGGTGCAAACAATAATCTTATGCATTTAACTTTCTTTAATTAGCACATGGGTTCATAGCTTTAAACCCATCGCTTACAATACAAGTTTTTTTACGAGCTTCTATATCAAGTTCCCCAATTTCTTTGATTATTATTTCATCTTTAACTAAATCATCTCCTAAAGAATTAAATAAAAATAAATTAGCAATATTGTCATTAATCATTGCAGGATAGTTTTGATTATTGTTTAGACTTGATTTTGCTTGATTGTTTTCTAGTGTAGGAATGCTAGGAATACTAGGTGTTAGATCAGTCCAAGGCAAATCAGGTTCAACAGGAATACTAGGTGTTAGATCAGTCCAAGGCAAATCAGGTTCAATAGGAATGCTAGGTGTTAGATCAATGCTTTCTAAAATAGGTTTATATAAGTCATATTGATAATCTCCCATTATTAAAAAACTACCTTTATTGTGTTGATATTCTATTTTATTTTTAATTTCTGCTAATCCTAATTTGGAAGCTACTGTTTCTTGTTGTTTTTCTAGCATATTGATATTTTTAAGTAATTGAGCTAGCTTATTAGGATCTAGTGAAGAATTGTTTTTTATATAGTCATTATAAGATTTTTCTGCTATTTGAAGTTGTAATTTTATATTTTCCAATTCTTTTAGAAGTTGTTGTGAATTTAAAACTATATCTTTTAACTCTCCTTTTAGAATTTCTAATATACTTATTTTTTTCTCAATTGTTTTGTCTATATTTGATTTTATATTGTTTTGATAAAAATCTTTTACACCTTCTTCAAATTTATCATTATTTGCATTATTTAATCCGTTGTTTTGATAAGCCATTATAAAATCTAAACTTTGAACTATCTTCAAGGCTTGTGATTTATTATTTGCTGTATCTTTGATGAAGTATTTTGCCACAAAATCTACTTTTTCATCTTCTGTCATTAGATTATAATCTTTTTCTGCTAACATATCCAATAAAACATCAATATATATTTTATAATGCTGATTGATAAGATCTGCTAGAATTTCATTTTTGATGACATCTTCATATAAATCATCTTTACCAAGGATGGCTTCTTCTTGTATGATATTGTCTATATTTGGGTAATTAATTTCTATTTTATTTGAAAAATCTGGTTTTTTTGGTAGTTCTATAATAGGTCTTGCTATTGTATTATCTTTACTTAAAAAATCTTCAAATTTTAAATTTTTATTATCATCATTATAGGTATGAATATTAATTTTCATATCTTTCCATAATTTTAAGTCGCTAAAAACATCATTAAAATCATTTTCATGATGATAAATATGTATATTCTTAAAAGCTAAATTTACATTTTTATCGTTATAGGCACTAATAAATTTTCCACTTAAATTTTTACCATCACTTGCAAAAGATTGTATTTGGGAGTCATTTTCAAAAAATAAATATATATTTTTAAAATCTAAATTAAATTTTTGAAACATTGAACGCCCTTCAATATATCCGATAAACCCAGCAGCATTGGCAAAGTCTTTTTGTCCATAAGCTTGTATATTTTTTATATCATATATGCTTATGTTAGAAAAACTTCCTTTACCTTCTTTTTGAATCCATCCTGCAAAACCTCCAACATTCACCATTCCACTTTTGTCTTTTTCAATCTTGCCTGAAATAGTGTCAATATTTTTTATTGTGATATTTGAAAGAGATAAATTATCACTTCTATATCCTTCTATTTTTCCTGCAAAGCCACCGCTTGCAGCACGAGTGCCTTCCATGGAGTTATTATTAATGCTTTCTATTTTTTCAGCTTCTATGCTAATATTATCAAAAACACCTCCATTAGCAAAACCTACAAACCCGCCAGCATAAGCATTTCCTGTATCAAAAAAATCTTCTTCCAACGAGCCATCTTTGTTATCTTGACTAATGCTTTTTACATTTTTAACACGCACATTGATGTTTTTAAAATAAGTATCACCAGAATCAATACTTCCTACAAATCCACCAGCATAAGTATGGCGTAAAGTAGTAAAAGTGGAGGTTATGTTGTTTATATCTAAATTTATATTTTCAAGATCAGCATAGCCTATATTACCTGAAAAACCACCTGTAACAAAACCTCCATTAATTTCATCAATTTGTCTTATATCGATATTGCTAAATTTTCCTCCCCATACTTCTCCGGCAAAACCACCCGTATATGTTGCTTTTGTTGTTTTATCATTAATAATTTTATTTATTTGTGATATGTTTATATTTTCAAATTTTCCATTGTTAATTCCACCTACAAAACCTCCAATATGTGATCTATTTTCAAGGCTAATACCGCTGATTTCTCCTATTGATTTTATATCAATCTTGTTAAAGTTAGCACCATTAACATATCCTACAAAACCTCCTGCGTAGAGGTTGTTTTTATTTTGTGTAGAGATTTTAGAGATATTTTTTAACTCTATATTTTCAAATTTACTGCCACCACTTGCATATCCTACAAAACCTCCAGTATACATTGAGTTTGATAGAATAGAGTTATCGTTATAATCAATTATTATATTTTTAAATTCAGAACCATTAGCATTTCCAAATATACCAACATATCTTAAAGAATCTGATAATACATTTGTATCTATGAATATATTTTTTAAAGCAAAATTTTGTCCGTCAAAAATTTTATTATAAAAGCTATTATCTTCTATAATTTTCCAATCATCATTGTAAATAGGATCTTTATATCCTACTATCATATTGGTGCAACCATATCCTTCTATACAGTAATTTGCATAGTTTTTTCCTTTAAAATCTATATCATTTGTTAGTCTGTATTCAGTAGCTGTATTTCTAAAATCTTTTTTATTTTCATTCCAACCTTTGGAAAAATGCCACCAATCAACATCTGAAGATATTCCTACAAAATCATATATGTTAAAAGAGTTATTATTATGTTTTATATTTTGAAAATCAGCTTGTTTAAGTTTATCAAAAACTGCAAAAGAATTAGGATCGTAGTAATATCCACTAGCATTTAAATATATAGAACCTCTTTCTTTAGCACTTACTTCTAATTTTGATAAAGAATTTGCGTTTATATTTGATGTATCAATGTCTATTTCGTTTCCTATAAGTTTGATGTTTTTTGAGTTGATTTTAGTTAATAAATCATTTGAATTTTTAATATTTGAATTTAATAAAATTTTATTTCCTATAAAGACAACTTCTTCAGCGTTAATATTTCCCATATTAACTACATTGCCATTGTTTTTATCTAATTTTATAATGGGTGATTGTATGGTGTTTGTTTTTCCATTTGCAAATTTTTGCATTTCATCAGAACTTATTGATGAGGTTGAAGCTACAAAGCGATTGGCATTGATAGTTCCTGTTTTAGTTATGATTACTCCATTAGGATTGATTAAAAAGACATTATTGCCACTTGCATTTAATAAACCTTCTATGGTAGATTTATTTGTACCATGAGCAATGTTTAGGTAGTTTTTGTTAGAGCCATTAAAATTTACACTTTCATTTTTGCCTATGCTAAATCCCCCCCCCATTGTATTACAGAATTTTGCCCATTTCCGTGGATATTCATATGATTATCATTTATGCTAATAGAACCACTAGTTCCATGTGTAAATTTACCACCACTAGGTAGCGCTAGACTTTGATCAAATAAGATAGAAATAACAATACCAGATAAAAGAATATGGTTAGAAAAACTAGACATCAGCTATCCTTAAATAATTATTAATATCAATATGTAATTTTTAAATATATTATAACAAAATTTATTTATAGTTAAATAAAAACAAATAAACATAAACAATATAAATAATTTATTATGCATATTTTTGTTATATAATTTGCTTTTAGAGTTAAGGTTTAGATTAAATGAAATTTTTAGTTTTTTTATTTAAAGAAAGCAAATTAAAAATCATTCTTTTTTTGCTTTTTAGTATTTTTACGAGTATATTAGGTGTATTGACTTTAGTTTTTATTAATGAATTTTTATTAAAAGCTAATTTTGAAAACTCAAATATTATCGTGTATTTTGTGCTTTTGTTGCTTGTATTTTTTGCGAGTTCTTCTTTTGTAGAAATTGCTTTAAGCTCGTTTGGACAAAGTTTTATTTTTAAAATGCAAAGAAGGGTTGTAAAGCAAATTTTAGATACAAGTGTTTTGAGTATTTTAAATACTACTAAAGCAAAGATTTTGGCTTCTTTAAATAATGATGTGCGTAGTATTTCTTTTGGACTTTTAAGACTTCCTGAATTCATACAATCAAGTGTTTTGATTATTTGTGTAAGTGCTTATATAGCTTATCTTTCTTTAGAAATTTTCTTTTTATGTTTTGTGTGGATAGTGTGCGTTTTTTTGGTGGATAATTTTTTGATGAGTAAGGTATATTTTTATTTTAAAAATGCTAGGGAAAATGATGATGCTTTGCAAAAAAACTATCAAAATATTTTACAAGGGCATAAAGAATTAACCTTAAATCCTTTAAGGGCAAAGTATTATTATGAAAACGAGTTTGAAAAAAATGCTCTAAAAAAGAAAAAAAGCTCCACTATAGGAAATATCTTACATATCTTATCTAATAATTGGAGCAATAGCGCCATGCTAGCTTTAGTAGGAGTGGAGTTTTATATAGCTTTAAGTTATGAACTTGCTAGTTTGCAAAGTGCTACTACTATTGCTTTAAGTGTGCTTTTTTTAAGATCACCACTTGGAGCTATGATAGGAAGTTTTCCTACGCTTATGATGGCAAAAATCGCTTTAGATAAAATTTCAAATTTAAATTTAGAAAATTATTCTCATGAGTTTAAAATTAGTCAAAATAAAAAAACTTGGCAAAAACTTTGTTTTAAAGATGTATCTTTTTCTTATAATGAAAATTTTGCACTAAAACCTGTAAATTTTGAGCTTAAAAAGGGCGAATGCGTATTTTTAATAGGGAAAAATGGTAGTGGTAAATCTACTTTTTCTATGATTTTAGCAGGACTTTTTATAGACTTTAAAGGGGATATTTTTTTAGATGATGAAAAAGTAACTTCAGAAAATATTTATGAATATAGAAGTTTAATTAGTGCGATTTTTAGTGATTTTCATTTATTTGAGCATGTTTTAGAAGATGAGAAATTTAGCAAAGAAGACTTGGTATACTGGCTTGAAATTTTAGAACTAAATGAAAAAGTAGAGCTTGTGGAAAATAATTTTAGCACTATAAAGCTCTCGGCTGGACAAAAAAAGCGCCTTGCTATGCTTAATGCTTTACTTGAAAAAAGAGATATTTTAATATTAGATGAGTGGGCAGCTGATCAAGATCCTATGTTTAGAAAGTTTTTTTACACTAAGCTTTTGCCACTTTTAAAGCAAAAAGGCATTACAATATTTGCTATAACACATGATGAAGTATATTTTGACATGGCTGATAGAATTTTACTCGCACAAAATGGTCAAATTTGTGAATTAAAAGGCGATATTAAAGAACTAGCAAAAAATGCAGTAGAAAAATTTTAAAGGATAAAAATGAAAAAATTATTTATTTTATGTTTATTTTTAGGAGTAAGTTTGATGGCAAAATCTTTTGAGCTTGTAAAAGAGCCTGTTCTAACTTCGCAAATGGTTGAAGGGATTTTGGATCTTGCAAAGAAAGAAGCAAGAAAAAATGGCTTTCATGTAAGTATTACCATAGTAGATAAATCTGGTCAAATTTTAGCAGTTTTAAGAGATGATAAAGCAGGTGTGCATACGATTAATGCTAGTTATAAAAAAGCCTACACAGCCACTTCGCAAAAAAGAGAAACAGCAGTTATTTTTAAAGGTGTAAAAGAGGGTAAAATACCTGAAGATATTCGTTATTTAGATGATAAGTTTTCTATTATGCCTGGTGGGGTACCGATTTTTATAGATGGAGTTGTTGTTGGTGGTATAGGTGTGGGTGGAGCACACTTAGATGAGGATGTAAAAATAGCAAAAGCGGGGATAGCGTTTTTAAAATAGGCTTTGAAAAATCAAAGCCTATTGTCACTTAGCTTTTGCATAAATTTCTTTTTCAATGTTTATGTAAAATTGTGCGATAGCTTTGTAAGCTTCTTCCCAAGCTTTTAGTGTAGTTTCATCTGCATTTAACACTACTTTAATAGCCTTTAAAAGACAAGCACCTACTATAGGGTAATGCTCCTCTTTGACATTTAATTTTGTATGAGTGATAGCTACTTTATCAACAAAGCTTCTCATATTTTCTAAATTTTCTACATTTTTTGCTGCCATTAAAATAGCCATTGCTAAAGCTTTTGGTTGCTCGCCTGAAGCTTGTTTTTCCATATTAAACATAGGTTTTACTTCAGGATATTCTTCAAACATGATTTTATAAAATTCTTTTGTCAAAACTTCACCATTTTTTTGTAAAATTGGTACACAATCTTTGATGATTTGAATTTGCTCTTGTGTCATTTTATCTCCTTTGTATATTGTATTTTTGATGATTATATAAAAATAAGAGAAAAAATATCTTGATTTATGTTAATTTTGTATTATTTTATTTTAAATTGATTATGTATATCAATTTAAGTAAATATAAAGTGAATTATTAATATAATAATCCTTATCAATTTCAAAATTTAAAATTAAGGAAATTTATAAAATGAAAGCAAAAGTAGTTTTACTATCTTTACTAGCTGCTATGAGCTTAAGTGCTCAAGAGCTTACGATTTATTCTCATCGTCATTATGATTCTGATAAAGGAATTTTCAAATTATTTCAAGAAAAAACAGGCATTAGTGTAAATGTGGTGCAAGCTAAGGCTAATGAGCTTGCTAAAAGATTAGAAGTTGAAGGTAAAAATTCAAAAGCAGATTTATTTATGACTGCTGATGCGGGAAATTTAGAACAAGTTCGCACAAATAATCTTTTTGTTTCAGTTAGCTCGCCTGAGCTAGAAAAACTTTCTCCAAAAGAGCTAAGAGGCAAAAATAACGAATGGTATGCTTTTACAACAAGAGCAAGAATCATCATCGCTTCTAAAGATAGAATTAAAGATGGAGAGATTAAAACTTATGAAGATTTAACTGATCCTAAATTTAAAGGTAAGGTTTTAGTAAGAAGTTCAAATAATGTTTATAATATTTCTTTGTTAAGTGCTATGATAGATACTTTGGGCAAAGAAAAAGCAAAAGAATGGGCACAAGGCATAGCAAATAATCTTGCACGCACTCCAAAAGGTGGGGATCGTGATCAAATTCGTGCAATCTATGCAAAAGAAGGCGATGTGGCTATATCAAATAGTTATTATCTAGGACATCTAGCAAATTCAAAAAATCCTAAAGATGTTGAAGCTGCAAATTCAGTAAAAGTGATTTTTCCAAACCAAGATGATAGAGGAACACATATCAATGTAAGTGGTATAGGTGTTTTAAAAACTTCTAAAAATAAAGAAGCTGCGGTTAAATTTATCGAGTTTATGCTTTCAAAAGAAGCACAAGAAATTTTAACAAACCAAAACTATGAGTATCCAGTAAATAAAGAAGTAAAACCTGCTAAAATTTTACAATCTTGGGGCGAGTTTAAAGTAGAAAAGCCAAATTTCGAAGCTTATTGGGGTAATGCTAAAGAAGCTTTAATGATTTTTGATGAAGTTCAATGGAAATAATTTTAAGGAAAAATAAAATTTGAAATTTTTAAGTTTAAGGTGGTCTTTTGCCACCTTTTTTTTCTGTAGTTTAATCATACTGCCTATACTTGCTATTATTTTACACCTTCCTTTTATAGATATTAATACCTTAAAACATTTGAGTAAAAATGTCTTACCAAGGTATATTTTTGGTAGTGCTTTTATATTGTTTGGTACTTTAGTGTTGTGTTTGATTATAGGTTTAGTTAGTGCTTATTTGATAGCTTTTTATAAATTTTTTGGCTCGAAATTTTTTGAATGGTTTTTGATTTTACCTTTGGCTATACCTTCTTATGTAATGGGTTTTGTTTGGATTGATTTGTTTGAATTTCAAGGCTTAATTCCCACGCTTTTAGGTGTTGATAGGCGTATAGATATCATGAATGCATATGGGGTGATTGTGATTTTATCTTTTGCTCTTTATCCTTATGTGTATTTTTTTGCTAAAAATACCTTTGCTTATGGACTTGGAAATATCATTTTAAGTGCCAAAACACTTAAGGCTTCTAATTTAAAAACATTTTTTAAAGTGATTTTGCCATTTTGCCGTGTGGGTATAGTGGGTGCTTTGCTGTTGGTGGCTATGGAGGTTTTGAGTGATTATGGCTTGGTGGCGTATTTTGGCGTAGATACTTTTAGCGCAGGAATTTTTAGAACATGGGGAAGTGGTGGCGATGAAGTCAGTGCTGTGGCTTTAAGCGTGACTTTACTTGTATTTATCGCACTTTTAATGCTTTTAGAAAAAATTCAAAGAGGTAAAAAAGGCTTTAATCAAAATGTGTTTTTGCCTACTCCAAAAGATGAGTTAAAAGGCTTAAAGGCATTTTTAGCCTTTTTATGGTGCTTTTTAGTGGCATTTTTAGCCTTTGTCGTGCCTATTATGTGGCTTGTTTATTGGGCCGGGTTTGATTTTATGCAAAATTTAAGCAATGTCTTAACACCTGCATTTTATAGTCTTAGTGTGTCTTTAGTGAGTTCTTTTGCTATTGTGGGAGTGGCATTTTATTTATGTTTTATAGTGCGTTTAAACGATACAAAAGCTTCTAAAATCATCCTTTGGCTTACGACTTTGGGGTATTCTTTACCTGGAGCTGTGGTAGCTGTGGGAATTTTAGTGATTTTGGGTGTGTTAAATTATATTTTTGATCTTTTGTCTTTTGAATATGCCATAGGTGGTGGATTTTTAGTGCTGTTTTTTGGATACTTTGTGAGATTTTTAGCTTCTGGAATTTTTGCAACTCAATCAGGCTATGAGAGAATTTCTAAAAATATAGACTATGCAAATTTAACCTTAAAATCAAAACCACTTAAAATTTTCACTCAAATTCATTTTCCTTTGATGAAGCATTATTTAGCTTTGGCTGTGGTGATTATTTGTGTGGATATTTTAAAAGAATTGCCTATTTCAACTATACTTTCACCTTCAGGTTTTCAAACGCTTTCATCGCTTGTATTTGCTTATAGTGAAAATGAGTTAATTTATAATGTTTCTTTGCCATCTTTGATTATAGTGTTATTTGGGATTATCCCTACATTTTTAATGCATTATTTGCAAAATAAAAACAACCAAAAAGGACAATAATGGAAATCTTAAAAATTGACAATCTTTACAAATCTTTTGGAAAAATAGAGGTCTTAAAGGGAATTTCTTTGAGCTTAAAAGAAGGCGAGATTGTCAGTATTTTGGGAGAAAGTGGCTGTGGTAAGAGTTCTTTGCTTGGTTGTATAGCGGGTTTTTTTGAAATCAATGATGGTAGTATTTATATAGGGGATAAACTAGTTGCTTCTAAGAGTGTGTATTTAGCCCCACAAGAGCGTGATGTGGGGGTTTTGTTTCAAGATTATGCTTTGTTTCCGCACTTAAATGTAGAAGAAAATATATGCTTTGGTATAAGCTTTTTAGGTAAAAACGAGCAAAAACAAAGGCTTGATGAGGTTTTGGAAATTTTAAATTTAAATACACTTTTAAAACGCTATCCAAATGAGCTAAGCGGTGGGCAAGCTCAAAGAGTAGCACTAGCAAGAACCATAGTCGCAAGGCCAAAAATCATACTTTTTGATGAACCTTTTTCAAATTTAAATCACACTTTAAGCGTTAAAATGCGCAAAGAAATCAAAAATATTTTAAAAGAGCATAAGCTTAGTGCTATTTTTGTTACGCATGATAAAGACGATGCTTTTTATTTATCAGACAATATCGCTTTGATTAAGGATGGAAAAATTTTAGACTATGGAAGTGCTAAAGAGCTTTTTTATAAGCCTAAAAATATAGATAGTGCTTGTTTTTTGGGCGAAGCATTTTTTATAGATCCAAATACAATTTTAGATGAGAATTTTAAAGCATATTTACAAAGTAAAAATGGCATTTTACGCCCTAATGATATACAAATTTCAACCTCACAAACTCCTTTAAAGGCTAGCGTTTTAGAATGTGTGTTTTATGGGGATTTTTATGAGCTAGGCGTGAGTTTGGAAGGACATATTTTTAGCATTTATCATCATAAAGAGCTTAGTAAAAATGATGAGGTTTATCTTAAGTTAAGTGATATAGAAAGTTTTTAATTTGCTAAAATTATAATGAGTATGCGAAAATAAAAGTTCTAGTAATTGGAATAATATCAAATTATATTTGCTATTTTATAATGTTTCCATTAGTATCTACAAAGCCCCATTTTCCATTTAGCTGAACTATTGCGGCTTTATTATAAAAACTCTCTACTTCATCAAATATAGGGTTTATAGCAATATTTCCACTTTTGTCTATAAACCCAAATTTTTCGTTTAATTTTATCTTTGCGAGGCCTTCGCTAAAACTCTCTACTTCATCAAATATAGGATTTATAACAATTTCCCCTTTATTGTTTATAAACCCCCATTTTTCATTTAGTTTTATATCTGCAAGTCCTTCGTTAAAATTTCCCGCATAATCAAATTTAGGTTTTATTATAAATTCTCCATTTGTGTCAATAAAACCCCATTTGTCATTTATTAAAACCGATATCAAATTTTCGTAAAAACCATTCGTATCGTCAAATTTTGGTTCAGTTATAATTTTTCCGTTTTTGTCAGCGAAACCGTACTTATTACCTATTTGAATAGTTATAAAATTTTCATTAAGGTGACTAATATAGTCATATATTGGGTTTATTATAAAATCTCCATTTTTATTTATTAAGCCCCACTTGCCATTGAGTTTTACTGTTGCTATATCATTGTGAAAAAATAAAACTTCATCAAAAATCGGCCACATCATTTTTTTACCATTTATATTTACAAAACCTTGGTTGTTGTTTAATTTAATCATGGTAGAACCTCGTATTTATGTTGATGATAAGTTTTAAAGATTATTTTACAATAAAATATCAAATCACAATATCAAAATAAAATTTGCTAAAGATTATAAAATAAAGTAAAATCACAGCAAAAAAAGGAAATAAATGATTAGTGTAGAATTGATAGAGCATATTTTTAAAGCTGCTTCTATATCAAGGTGGAATGATTATCCTAGAATGACAAATTTAGTTGAGCTTGATAAACAAGCACATAAATTTATCATTGCTTATTTCATTGCTAAAATGGAAAAAGATGTCAATATGCGTTTTATCATAGAAGCAGGAATTTTTGAGTTTTTAAGTAGGGTGGTAGTGACTGATATACGCCCTGATGTGTATCATGAGATAACGCGTGCAAAAAATGAGCAAGTAAGTGCTTGGGTGTTAAGTAAAATCGCACCAATGATTCAAGATATAGAAAATGGTGAGTTTTTAAAACGCTATGAGCTTTTTTTGCAAGGTAAAGATTGTGCAAAAGAAAGGCTTGTTTTAAAAGCTGCTTCGTATTTTGCGACAAGGTGGGAGTTTAATATAGTTTATCAAACTAGTTCATTTTTAAGTGATATTGATGAGATTAAGGCTAAGGTTGAAGAAGAATTAGAAGATTATTATGAGTTAATTGGCGCAAGAAAAATAGCTCTTAATCAAAAAATTTCTAAAATAATCGATCTAAGCGGACGCTTGCGTTTTCAAAAAAGATGGGCACAAACTCCAAGGATTCCAGAAACTGCGGTTTTAGGACATATGCTTGTGGTAGCTATTTTGTCTTATTTTTATTCTTTAGAAGTAAAAGCATGCGATGGTAGGATAGAAAGCAATTTTTATTGTGCTTTGTTTCATGATTTACCCGAAAGTTTAACTAGAGATATCATCTCTCCGGTAAAATATGGCATAGATGGTTTAAATGAAATCATCAATGAGTATGAAATGAAACTTATTAATGAGAAAATTTTACCTTTTATACCACTATCTTTTAGAGAAGAATTTAGTTATATACTTGGTATTAGAGAAGGACAAAATGAAGAAAGTGCCTTTGTAAAAAATGAATTTGAAAATCGTATTTTTAATAACAAACCAAGTGTTTATAGCGGTAGTTTGGATGCGGTTAATGAGGATCGTTTTAAGGCTATTGATGGAAAGGCTTTGAAGTATTGTGATAAGCTAGCAGCTTTTATAGAAGCGGCTTTATCGATTAGCTATGGAGTAAAGTCTAAAGAGCTTGAAAGCGGTTTTGTGGGAATGTATGAGTATTTTAAAACAAATCCGACTATTAATGGGGTAAATTTCTTTAGAATTTGCGAGGATATTAAAGGGTATTTTAAACTTTAAAACCCTCTCCCAGATGACTGCGGCACACACTAAGTCTAAGTGCTCTGCTGTGTTCCCACCCTGAAGCGGTGCTTAAAAATAGCATTGCACAGGTCTAAGAGAAGGCAGTTGAAATAATATCTTAAAATATCTTAAAAAACATTGAGGTGAAGTATGTTGAGTATATTTGCAAATTTTTTATCTAAATTTAGAGAATTTTTTGTTCCTAGTCATCTGTCTTTAGAATTTAGAGCAAAATCTTTTGCGGCTATTATTGTGGCAAATAAAAATATAAAAGCAGAAATTTGGCAAGTTTTAGCTGATATTGCTAGTGAAATTTATCCAAAAGATAAAAGCAGGCAAGCAATTTTGGTGCAAACTTCTAAAGAATATGTAGATAGAGTTTTAAAAAGTGAGCTTAGTTTGGATACTTTACTTAAAAATATTGCTTTGCTTTTGAAAAAAAATCCAAGATATATACAAAAGATAAAATTTGATAAACTTGAGCGTTTAATAGATAAAAATGAAGAAGAATCTTTGGTTCAGCTTAGGGTGTATGAATTTTTTGAGCAAGAGGTAAAATATATCTTAGAGCAAAAAAATATAAATAAAACATGAAAAGCTAAAATTAGCGTTTCATGTTGATTGCTTTTTGTATCATTTGATCGGCTGTTGTGATACTTTTACTACTTGAATCATAAGCTTTTTGTAGAGTGATTAAGTTAGTAAAAGCTACCGATAAATCTACATTAGATTGCTCTAAATAAGAACCTTTAAAAGTTGCTGTGCTGAAATTTCCATTAGCATCAAGTAAAAAAGTTGGATTACCGCTATTTCCTGTTTGTCCATAAAGATTTTCCCCTAGCTTTTCCAAGCCTTGTTCGTTTGTAAAATTAAACAAAGCAAGTTTTGCCATAGCTATTTGATCTCCATTGGTAAAAGTGGCGATGATAGTACCATCTGTGTTAATAGAATAATTATTTAAAAACCCCTCGCCCTTACCATCTGTTTGTGTATGCACTGAAGGTTGTTTGTTTTGTAAAGCATGAAGCCCATCATAGCCTGAATTTGGTATATTTGGATCATAATAAGAACCAAGATTTATATTAACCCTTGTTCCATTATTATCTACTGAATTTAAGGTGTTAGATACTAAAGCTCCAGATTCGTTAAAAGTGATTAAACCTTCGGTTGTTCCACCTATTTTATTGCCATCATTATCATATACTTGAGCAACAGCTTTGTATTCTAAATCTGTACCATTTTGCGGTAAAACTCTATCTAATTTAACTTTTACCCAACTAATAGATCCATCAGGATTTATTAATTTTGCAGAAAGTTCTGTGCTATCAGCTACTTCTTTTTCAACGCTTAAGTGAGATGATTCTAATTTGGCTGTTTCTAAATCGACTTTATCTAGTTTTTGATTGTCGATACTAAAAGCTAAATTTTCATCTAAAGTAGCTTGTAATGTTTGATTAGCACCCTTTTCATCAGTGATTTTAAAATATATAGTATCGCCAGGTTTTATACCATAAATTTGTTCATCTTTTACACTACCTGAAATTTTTACACTACCATCTTCATTTTTACTAAATTCAAATTTAGAAGCATCTACATCTACATTTACTGCTTCTGTTTTGGTGCTTGTGTCTAAATTTCCACTCCAAGTTATATTTTGCGTTGGTTGAGGTGGTAAGTAAAGATTTTTAGGTACAGAAATAGGTCCTTGAGTATTAACTCCGCCCATTTGTAAATTCTGTCCAGGTGTTCCACTCCAAGCTGTAGTGACTTTTTGTCCCATAATCTGACCAAACATATTAGAAACTCTATCACTTAGTTGAATTTCTTGTAATGATGGATTCATAGTTCCAAGTACATAATTTCCATTTGAATCTACTAAAAATCCATTTGCATCAGGTTTAAAAGCACCATTTCTAGTATAATAAACCCCATTAGCATTACTTACACCAAAAAAGCCTTTTCCAGCAATTGCTACATCAAATTCATTATCGGTAGAAACTAACGGACCTTGTTCAAAAATATCATTAGTAGCTCCTGCTACACTACCATAACCAGTTTGACCTTTGTTATATGATTGTGTTGTTATGGTGCTATAAAATACATCTTTAAATGCCACATCAGAGTATTTAAAACCGACTGTATTGACATTGCTTATATTATGAGCGGTATTGTCTATACCATAACTTTGGGATTTTACTCCATTTACTCCATTGTAAAATGCTGTAAACATGATTTTATCCTGTAATCTCTTTAATATCTTCCCATTTAACCCAGCTACCGCCCATACCAACTAGAGCTTCACCTTCTTCAAATTTAACTCCAGTGATAGGATAAGCACCATAAGTTGAATTAACGGTTGTGCCATCTTCACCTATATAGCTTGCTCTTACATAGTATTTTCCAGATGGTACAGGACTTCCACTATCATCTGTTCTATCCCAAACGATTTGTTTCATACCAGCACTCATATCTTTAACACTCATTGTTCTTACAGGATCTCCTGCTTCATTATAAATAGTAAATGTTACAGGTGTGCTGTCTGATTTATAAGCTGAATCAATCTTTGCTGTTTTGATATCAACACTTGGGGTATGTCCTACTATTTTAAATGTTTGATCTTCTCCAACTACTGCTTGAACCGTTTCTTCTTGACCTTTGTCATCTTTTAATTTTATATGTATAGTTTCTCCAGGTTCAGCTATTTCTTTATCAACTTTACCTGTTATATCTAGTTTATCTTCGCCATTTTTCTTAAGTTCAAAACCTTCAATATCAATATCAGTCTTTTTACCTTTTTGTGGTTCTTGTGGTAAATACATATTAATTTGAAATTGTATATCATCATCTGCCACTACAAGGTAATTATCTTTAACTGTTGCAAGCTTTCCAACTGCAGCTAGTGCGCTCATACCTGTGCTTGCTGCAATAGAATTTTGTAGTTTTGTCATCGCAGTTACAAGTTGAGTCATGGTTTTATTAGTATTATCTTGCATTTCAAGTGCTGAAAGTTGTGCTGTTTGAGTAAGCATTTTTTCAGTATCCATAGGATCTGTTGGATCTTGATGTTGGAGTTCTATTAAAAGAAGCTTTAAAAACGCATCCTTGTCAAGTTCTGCCCCAGGGTTGTAAATCAACCCGCTATCACCTTCACCGGCTCTAGTGCTTCCTTTAGCATTTGGCATATCTTTAGTATTAAGCGTTGCTAAAGGACCTTGAAGGGTTTGTGTGTTTATATTTGACATAAAAATCCTTTTTTATATATTTTTAAAGCTCAAAGCAAAAAATATTCCATTTAAAAATATTTTGCTAAAACCATTTCTAAGCTTGGTTTTTCTTGAATTTCTTTTTCAAAATTCACCTTATCTTCTTTACTATTGTTGTTTTTTTGTCTTTGCGGATTGCTTTGTTCTTTTCTTTCTTGATTACTAAAATTCATTTCTAAATTTGTAAATCCCATATTTACAAGAGCATTTTTAAACTCAGCTTGATGTTGTATAAAAAGATTTAGGGTATTTTGATTAGAGTTAAAGCTAATATTTAAATTTGAACCCCTTTGGACTAAAGTTACTTCTACTTCTCCAAGATTATGTGGATTAAGAGTTATACTAAAGCGAGTTATAGGTGCTTTGTAGCTTTCTAGTTTTTCTTTAAATTCTTGGGCAAAATCATTGAAAGTTTCTTTCATAGGAATATTTTGATTTTTTATAAAATTATTAGAAACCCTATTCATTTCCCTTACATAAGAATTTAAATTCTCTTCACTATGATCATTTTCATCTTTTGAAAACTCTTTTGTGTGTTTAAAAATATCACTAAAATTATCTATATTTTGATTATTTTTATCTATTTTTAAATGTTTATCTTGAGGGGCCAATTGATTTTCTAAGTTAATTTTTAAATCTTGATTTTGATTTTGTATATTTTGAGTATTTTTTATATTTGTTAATTCAGTTTTTAAATCTTTTGAATTTTCTAAAACAGAACTTATTTTTTTACTAAAGCTATCTTCGCTAATAGTTAGTTTTTCATTCTTTAATATTTCTTTAAAATCTAGCTTTTCTTTTTCTTTAATATCTTTTTTTAGGTTTGTGTTTTGAGTAAGATTAATTAACTCAATATCACTTAGTTTTTCATTGAATTTTGTTGTTGTATTTTGGATATTTTTTGCGTTTTTTATTTCTTTTTCATCTTGAATTTGAATTTTTTCTACTAATTTTTCTTTAAAATCTATGTTTTGAATGTTTTCTTTTGCTTGTGTTTTTATATCTTTTTTTGGAAGTTCTATATTTTTTAAAGCAGAAGAAAGCAAAGACATACCTTCGTTTTCTTTGCTTTTTATATTTTTGCTTGTATTTGGTTCTTCTTTTAAAAGCTTGGTAATTTTTTGATTGATTAAATCTTGAAAAACATTAGTATTATTATTTTGTTTTGGTATTTCAAAAAAACCTTTTTTATCAAGATTTGGAAAGGCTTCTTTTAAATCTTTAATTTGTTCAAATTTTATATTTTTGATGTTTAATCCAAGCTCTTTTGCCACATTAAAAAGCTCATTAATATTTTTTATATTTTTTAGCTTGTGTAGATTTTTTTCAAGAGCTAAAATAGCAGTATTATCCTGGACAAGTTTGTTTAGTTTTATATCCTTGCTATCGCTTTGTAAAACCTCCAATAAAGAAAGAATATGCATAAAATTTGCACCCTCAAAAAGCTTCAAAGCATCTTTTTCATCCAGCGGTATTTTATCTTTGACATCATCTTTTAAAATTTTATCATTAACTTTATCATCTTTTTGTGGAGTCTTGAAATCTTTTGGTAAACTTCCATCTTTTTCATTTATTGCTTGCAATAAGGAATTTAAAAATTCCTCGCCATCACTTTGTGAGCTAGCGTTTTCTTTACTTGGGTTTTCATTTTGTGGAGTGATGCTTAGTAAGTTTAAAGCATCACTAGCTTGGATATTAGACATTAATTAACCTACTAAAAAATTATTTTTTGCTAAATTTGGAAATAAATTTTGTAATTGTGCTGCACAATCAAGTTTTAAATTTTCATGAGTAAGATTAAAATTTTTAAATATCACTAATAATTCTTCTATGTTTTTAGCATTTAAAACCGCATTTTCATTTTGCGCATCATCTAAAATTTCACTTACTTTGCTTGAAAGTTTTGCATAATTTAATTCTTTTTCTTCATTTGAATTTATAACTTCTAAATAATTTAAAAGTTCCATAAAATGCTTACTATTTAAAACTGAAGTTCCTTGTTTTTCTAAGTTAGCGTTAAAGATTTGAGTATTTAGGTTTGACATATTTTTCTCCTTAAAAATAATTCTTACTCAAGACAAAAGCAACAAGTGTTCCAATTTTTAAATCTTAATTTTTAAGCATTTTTTTTATATAATGTTAGATTTTAAATTTAAGACTTTGGAGAAAAACTTGGATAATATTAGAAATATAGCTGTTATAGCTCATGTTGATCATGGTAAAACAACAATGGTAGATGAGCTTTTAAAACAATCAGGAACTTTTAATGAGCGTGAACAAATAGCAGAGCGTGTAATGGATAGTAATGATATAGAAAAAGAAAGAGGTATCACTATACTTTCTAAAAATACTGCTATTAATTATAAAGGCACAAAAATAAATATCATAGACACTCCAGGCCATGCTGATTTTGGTGGTGAAGTTGAGCGTGTGTTAAAAATGGTTGATGGGGTTTTGCTTTTAGTTGATGCACAAGAAGGGGTTATGCCTCAAACTAAATTTGTGGTAAAAAAGGCTTTATCTTTAGGGCTTAAACCTATTGTTGTTATTAATAAAATCGACAAGCCAGCTGCTGATCCTGAAAGAGTAATCAATGAAATTTTTGATCTTTTTGTGGCTTTAGAGGCAAATGATGAACAACTTGATTTTGCAGTAGTATATGCAGCTGCTAAAAATGGTTATGCAAAACTTGCACTTGAAGATGAAAGCACTAACATGGAACCATTGTTTAAGACCATACTTGAGCGTGTGCCTGCTCCAAGTGGTAGTGATGAAAATCCTTTACAGCTTCAAGTTTTTACTCTAGGTTATGATAATTTCGTTGGTAAAATAGGTATTGCAAGAATTTTTAATGGTAAAGTAAAGAAAAATCAAAATGTTATGCTTGCTAAAGCAGATGGCTCTAAAATCAATGGAAGAATTTCAAAGCTTATTGGTTTTATGGGTCTAGAAAAAATGGATATTGAAGAAGCAGGGACAGGCGATATTGTAGCGATTGCAGGTTTTGAAGCTTTAGATGTAGGAGATAGCGTGGTAGATCCAAACAACCCTATGCCACTTGATCCTTTACATATAGAAGAGCCAACTTTAAGTATAGTATTTTCAGTAAATGATGGTCCTTTAGCGGGTACTGAAGGTAAACATGTAACTTCAAATAAAATCGCAGAACGCTTAGAAGCTGAAATGAAAACTAATATTGCCATGAAATATGAAAGCACAGGCGAGGGTAAATTTAAAGTAAGTGGAAGAGGTGAACTTCAAATAACTATCTTGGCTGAAAATATGCGTAGAGAAGGTTTTGAGTTTTGTATGGGAAGACCTGAAGTTATCGTTAAGGTAGAAGATGGGGTTAAAACAGAGCCATTTGAGCATTTAGTGATTGATGTGCCTGATGATTTTACCGGGGTTGTGATTGAAAAACTAGGCAAAAGAAAAGCTGAAATGAAAACTATGACACCAACTGGAGATGGTCAAACAAGACTTGAGTTTGAAATTCCTGCGCGCGGGCTTATAGGATTTAGATCACAATTTTTAACAGATACCAAAGGCGAGGGTGTGATGAACCATAGCTTTTTAGAGTTTCGTCCATTTAGCGGGGCAGTTGAAAAAAGAAATAATGGTGCGTTAATTTCTATGGAAAATGGTGTTGCGCTAGGGTATTCTTTATTTAATTTACAAGATAGAGGGGTATTGTTTATCGATCCTCAAACAAAAGTATATACAGGTATGATTATAGGTGAGCATTCGCGTCCAAATGATTTAGATGTTAATCCGATTAAAGGTAAAAATTTAACGAATGTTAGAGCAAGTGGAAGCGATGATGCAATTAAGCTTGTACCACCTAGAAAATTAAGCCTTGAAAGAGCATTAGAATGGATAGAAGAAGATGAGCTTGTAGAGGTTACTCCACAAAATATTAGAGTTAGAAAAAGATATCTTGATCCTACTCAAAGAAAAAGAATGGAAAAGGCTAAGTCTTAATGGATTTTGAAGCCATAAGACAAGCTTTAAATAAAAGACTCAAAGCTTTACAAATTTTAGCATTTGCTGAAGCTTTGGTTATATTTTTTCTTGCTTTTCAATTTAGCAAGGATGTGATTATAGCTTTGTTTTTTGCTGTTTTAGCAGGAGTTTTGTTTTTTAGAATTTTAGGAAGAAAGCTTATGTGGGGACGCAATGAGCTTGTATTTAAAATGTGTGAAGAATTTTTAAAGCAAAACAATGCTAAATTTGACAAACAAGGCTTTGATCAAAAAGATTTTGAAAAAATTACTTTTGATTTTTCTTTAAAAACTTATCATTCTCAAAATTCTTTTATTTTTGATGATTTTATTCTTTATGATGTGAAATTTAAAGATGAATTTGGGAATTTCTTTTGTGGAATTTTGCTTTATAGTAAGAAATTAAAAGAAGATATTAAGTCAAATGAAAGTATTTTTGAAAAAGTAAAGGATAAAGAATTTTCTACACAAAGAGTTTTGAAAAAAGATGATTATTTGCTCATAGCTAGTTTGAAAAATCCTTTTTTTGCTGATTTAAAAATTTCAAGCGAGTTAAATTTTAAACTTTTTAGAGCTAATTTAGAAAAAATTCAAGCTTTTATACATGATTAAGTTTAGCTTACTTAATCATTTTGTTCTAAATTATTAATTTCTTGTATTTTTAAATTCTCATTTTTTCCCATTAAATTTTGTATAGTTTGGATTTGCTCTTTAGAGGCATAGCTTATGTCTTTTAAAACTATCCAAGTGATTTTTTGATTACAAGGCTTGTTGAGTTTATTTTTAAAGATATAAAAAGATTGAAGATTGTTTGGCAATAACTCATTAGCACTTAAGCCTTGAACATAAAGTTTATCGCCTTCTTTTTTAGGAAAAGCACGAATGATTTTTTTAATAAAAGGATTTTCCGCACCTTCTTGTAAAAACAGCACAACCACTGCTATATCACCTTTTTGACTTACATGACTAAAATGAATTTCTAAAGGATAAGATTTTTTATCAATAGAAATTTTTGATGGAGCGTGAAAGTGAAAATGAGATAAATTATAAGCTGTATTATCTAGCACGATATGGCTTCCATTGCTTGCAAAATGCATTTTTATGGTATAACCATCATTTATTAAGCCAAAAGAATCATTTGAGTAGTTAAATTCTAAAGAATGATTTTTATTTGTAACCTTTTTACTGTTTATATTGATGAAATCTTGATTTAACCCACTTTCACAGTAAATCCAGTTTTTATCTAAATTTTTCCATTTGTCTTTGTCTATGAAATTTCCATGTGAGGCATTTTGAGGCATTTGCTCATAGGCAAAAAGCATGCTAGTGGTAAATAAACCAAAAAGTATTTTTTTAAAACTCATAATATTCCTTTTTTAGCATAATTATAAAAAAACATCCCCTATAAAAAGCTTATGTTTAAAAATAATTATATTAAAATTAAATATTTATCTTAAAAATTAGCAAGATTATTCTTTACCATCTTTAATAGGCACAAAAAGGCATTCATCTAAAACTTCTTTGCTAATCTCGCCATCTTTTTTGGTAAATTTAGTGATAAATTGTTGATTTCCTATGAGTAAAGGAGCTACTAAAATTCCATTGTTTTCAAGTTGATCAAATAATACATTTGGAATATGCTCTATATAAGCTGAGAGTAAAATTCTATCATAAGGTGCATAATTTTTCCAACCATTTTGCCCATCATCAAATTTTACATGAATATTAGCATAGTTTAGTTTTTTAAATTTTTCTATAGCGCTAATTGCAAGTTTTTCAATGCGCTCTATGGTAAAAACTCTTCTAATAAGCTTACTTAAAATCGCAGCTTGATACCCACTACCACAACCTATTTCTAAAACACTATCAGCATCTTTAAAATCAAGCGCCATAGTCATTTTGGCCACAGTTAAAGGCGAGCTTATCCATTGATTACCCATTAAAGGAAGTGCATCAAGTCTATAAGCATGCATTTTTAAAGGTGAAAAAATTTCTCTTGGAGTAGAACAAAAAGCTTCAAATAATTCTTCATTAATGAAAGTGTTTTTGCGAATTTCTTCTGCCATAGTTTGACATTGTTTTTGTTCGAATATATGAATCAATAAGCACTCCTTGATAAAAAGTGTTATTTTATCTTAAATTTTATTTATCTAGCTTTAAAGTCTTTAAGGCGTAAAAACGCCTTAAAGATTAATCAAGCGTATAAAGGATGTTTGATCCATCTTGATAAGATAAGATGTGCATTTTACCATCTTTGAAGAATAAACTTCTTGCGTTAGTTATATTTTCTGGATAAGAAATAGTTTTTATAACTTCTTCTTTGTCTAGATCAATTACAGCAATAACATTATGCTTTTTACTTAATGCATAAATTTTACCATTTTTAAAAGCCATTGAAGTTATATAAAGATCGCCCAAAGTTTTTCCTACTTTTAACTCAGCTTTAGGAGTAAATTCAGCTGAAAGAACTCTATCTGCTAAAGAAATTTTAGAAATTACAAAAGTTTTAGCATCCTTATTGTTTGGAACGGTAGCAAGATACATGTATTTTCCGTCAGTAGTTGTGCTTAAAACATGATGGAATTTAGCTCTAACTGTGTCAATTCTACCACGACCAAGGTTTTCACCTTGTCCTTCAAAATTATTTGCCCCTCTAATAAAATCAGCATATTGTAAAGCTTCATCTGCATTAGGATTTTGAGCAAATCTTAAGAAAGTTTTATTAGAGCCCATTAAGATGTATTTGTTGTCCAAATAAGGAATAATTCCTATGATAGGATTAATTGTGGCTGAAAAATATGGGTCTAATAGAAAATCTGTTTTAGTACTAAAATTATCATCTAGGAAAAATACTTCCCATTTTGAACTTGCGACATATTCTCCATTGATATAATCAAGTGTATTGATAGCTTTAGGAAAATCAATTTTTGTTTCATTTACGATTTTTAGATTATCATCGATATTTGTAAATGGAGCATTACTGATATTATTATCAAATTCAATACCTAGTTTTTCATTAGCAGGAGCAAAAGCAAAATCAGGTTCTTTAACATCGCGTTTTCCTAAGAAAGAAATGCTTTTCCAACTTTTATTCCAGCCTGAATCATCCCAAATAATATATTTTGGATTTAAACTAAAACGAACTGGATCACCTTGTCCGCTATATGGGATAGGACCAGTGCTTACGAAAGCTTGGAAGACATTTGAAGCTACGATAAAAGCAACAATAACCATAGCAGCTAGGTTAAATTTAGTCAATTTTCTAAAACTAACTCCTTCCATTTCTTTTTCAAAGGAGCCAAATTTTGGAGCAAAAGCAAAAATTACACCAAGTAATAAAACTACAGCCCAAAATACTACTTCAGCCCAAAAATAAGTATGCAAACCAAAAATAGGCAAACCAAAACCTTGATCAAGATCACGATGCGCATGTCCGCTTATATGATTAAATGATTGCCATAAACCAAATGCAGTTGCAATTAAAAGAAAAGCCAAGAACTTACCTTTCATACCATAACGCACGATAAATAAAGCTGCAACACCAATGAAAATCATTGATTCTCTTTGGCCCCAACAAGAAGTACAAGGGCTATCACCTAGCATATAACCAAAAATCAAATTTGCAATTCCAACAGGCATTAAAATGATTAAAAAACCTGCCAAGCACATTAAAAAATAAAAAAATTTAGTTTTGTTAATATCACACATATTTGCCACCTTATAGATTCATTAGGCCTAAGATTGCGCCTGATTTGCGACCTAAATAGTCAAATACCATAATAGTCCATGAAATTACAAGTATAGAAAAAGCTAGTTTTTCTTTTTCAGGCTTAATTATCATGAGAACTATGGCAATAAAGACTAGCAAAAGTTCTAAAAACTCCATAATTACCTCTTTACTAATAAAATAAAATGGCGGATTTTACAATAATGAAATAAATAAAAATAAAATATTAAATAAAAAGAGAATTTTAGTTTAAAAAAATGTAAAATATGGGTAGTTTTGTGACTTAAAAGTCATCAAAACTCAAACTCCCTTTAGAATAGTTTGTAACCTTGCTTTCAAAGAAATTGCTTTTTTGATCATTAAATTTAGAAAAATCATCCACCCATTTAATAGGATGTTTTGCATTATAAATTTTATCAAGATTAATAGCTATTAGTCTTTGATCAACAAGATAGTGAATGTACTCTTCTATAATATCGTCTGTAAAACCCATGATTTGATTTTGAGTGATGTATTTACCCCATTTGATCTCAAGTTCACCTGCTTTTTTAAACATATCATAAATTTTTTTTATATTGATATCATTAAACAAATCAGGTCTTTCTTTACGCACAGAATTAATCATATTTTGAAATAATAATAAATGAGTAATTTCATCTCTTTGTATAAAGCGTATCATTTGTGCTGAACCTAGCATTTTTCCTGCACGCGCTAAAGCATAAATAGCAGTAAAACCACTATAAAAATACACTCCTTCTAGAATTTGATTTGCTACCATTGCAAGTAAAAGTTTATTATCATCTACTTCGCCAGCTAATTCTTCATAAATACTTGAAATGAAATCATTTTTTTCTCTTAAAGTCTCATCGTGTTTTTCCATTTCATAAATTAAGTCTGTATTTTCACAGATTGCTTCAACCATCACTGCATAAGATTTTGAGTGATTTGCTTCTTCATAAGCTTGTCTTGCTAAAACCGCATTGATTTCAGGTGCTGTGATATAAGGGTTGATATTATCAGCAAGATTGTTTGTTTGAAAACTATCCATTGAGATAAGTTGAGACCAAACTAGATCATACATTCTTTTTTCTGCTACGGTTAGATTGCAACGATAATCTAGTGCATCTTTTGTTGTATCTACTTCTTTTGGAAACCAAGTATTTGCTTCCATTAAATCCCAAAGTTTTAAAGCCCATGTGTATTTTGCTTTAGTAAAATTTAAAATACCATGTGGGTTGCCGTTAAATACTTTTCTATCATTTAAAGTTTCATTTGATTTTGGATTATAAATTCTTTTTCTATTCATTTTTCCACCTTTGTTACAATAGCGCTTTGGCTTAAAATATCATGCAAGGCTAAGGTATCCTTTCTTAAAAAGCTTACCAAAAAGCCAATCAACAAGCCAAAGCTTATAATGAAAATTACATAGCGTAGGATTATTCTAAAAAAATTAAGTTTGTGTCCATTTTTAATATCAATCAAGTATAAATCATAAGCTTTAAGTCCAGGACTTTGAGCTTTTTTTACTAAAAATAATGCTTGTAAAAATCCAAAAAGCAATGGGCACAAAAAAATTATAAGTTGATTGTTTAAAAAAGCTTCTTTAGAGCCAAGAGTAAAATAAAACAAATACAAAATGGGCACATAAAGCAAAAATAGATCAATCAAAAAGGCTTTAAATCTTAAAAAGCGAGTGGCTATTTTTGCTTTAGTTTTCATTAGTTACCACGACTACCAGGTTTGATAGCTTTAGTGCCTTTTTCACAAAGTGGGCAAGTATTTGCATCATAAATATCAAATTCAAAATTTCCTAGTGCAAAAAGTGGTAAATTTTGTGGTAATTTTGCATTTTCTTTTCTTGGATTGTTTAAATTTTTTACAGCACAAAAACCACGATTTGCTAAAGCTGCAAAACCTACTACTTCTCCACCTAAATTCTCGATGATTTTTGCACTCTCAAGTGCTGAGCCACCTGTTGTAATAATATCTTCACAAACGATAAATTTTTCACCTTTTTTTACTTCAAAACCGCGTCTAAGACTCATCACTCCTTCTACGCGTTCAGTAAAAATAAAGCGTTTGTTGCAAGCTCTAGCAAGTTCATAACCTGCTAAAATTCCACCCAAGGCAGGCGAGCAAATACTATCAAATTCAATATTAAAACTGGCAATAACTTTCGCAAGCTCATCACAAAGCTCACCTGCTAGTTTTGGATTTTCTAAAACTTTAGCACTTTGAAGGTAAAACTCAGAGTGTTTCCCTGAGCTAAGTAAAAAATGTCCTTGTAGGTATGCTCCACAATCTTTATAAATTTGTTCTAAGTTCATTTTTAAACCTTTAAAAGTTCCGCTTCTTTGTTTTTAACTAACTCATCTACTTTTGCTGTATAATTATCGGTTTGTTTTTGTATTTCATCATAAGCTTTTTTAGCTTCATCTTCTGAGATCGCTTTATCTTTTTCTAGTTTTTTTACTGCATCATTTGCATCTTTTCTAATATTTCTAATAGCAACTTTAGCCTTTTCACCCATAGCTTTAGCATTTTTAGCATTTTCTTCTCTTTGTTCTCTTGTCATAGGAGGAAAAAATAATTTAACACTTTCACCATCATTATTTGGATTTACTCCAATGTTTGCCGCAGCTATAGCACTTTCTATAGATTTTAGCATTGATTTTTCCCAAGGAGTAATGCTAATAGTTGAAGCATCAGTTGCTAAAACTGTTGCTACTTGATTTAATGGAGTTGCACTACCATAATAATCTACATGAATATGATCAAGTATATTTATATTTACTTTGCCAGTTCTTATGGTAGTAAAATCTTTTTTTAAGGCCTCTAAGCTTTTGTCTGATTGTTGTTTTTGCTTGGTATAAATTTCATTTAGCATGGTATTTCCTTTTTTTATTTGCTAGTATTACTTTCGCTAATTGGAGCACTTGGTGCAACTGGAATGCTAGTTGTGTTTGTTTCAGGTGCCTTTGGTAAAATTTGTTCTGCTTTTTCAGCAAGTGAGTTAGAATTAGCATTATTATACATATAACTTAGAGCAATTGTATTAGCGATAAGTAAAACACCCATCACAAAAGTAAATTTAGCTAAAAACCCTGCAGGACCCTTTGCTCCAAACAAGCTTTCATTACTTCCGCTATATGCTCCAAGTCCTATGCTTGAGCTTTTTTGTAATAAAACAGCAATACAAATAATCACAACAATTGCAAATTGCAAAATAATTAAAAGAGTAGTCATGAATTTTCCTTATTGAAAATAAAATGAGTATTTTAACTTAAAAAGTTTGATAAAAACTTGAAAGAGGTAAAGAAAATTTGCGAGAATTTTTCTCGCAAATTTTTATCTGCTATTAAAGCTTCTTAAAATATTAAGAAGAGAGATGAAAAGATTGATAAAATCAAGATAAAGCGCAACTGCACCTTCGATTGGTGTTTCATAATTTCCTCTAATGATGTTTTGAGTATCATAAAGAATGTAAAAAGAAAATAAAATTGCACCAATACCAGAAATTGCTAAGCTTAAAAGTGAACTTTGAAAAAAGATATTAATTAAAGAAGCTACTACGATAACAATTAAAGCTATAAAAAGCATTTTTCCCATCATAGTAAAATCTCTTTTTGTATTCATAGCAAAAACGCTTAAAGCACCAAAAGCCACTGTTGTTAAAGCAAAAGCTTGAGCGATAATGCTAGCTCCTGCAGGAAGTGCTAAAACAGAATATAAAAGTGGTGTTAAAGTAAGTCCTGAAACAAAAGTAAAGGCAAAAAGTAAAACTAAATTAAGCGGAGCTTCTCTTTTTTTCCATTGTAATGCAAATAACAAGCCAATTTCTACGATAAATAAAATCCAAAAAGTTGCTTGAGATTGTGCAAATAAATGTGCTAAGGCAAAAATTCCTATGTAAGCACCTGCTGTTGCAGCTAATAATGAAGCAGCAAAAAGCTGATAAGTTTGTTTTATAAAAATGCTCAAATCACTTCTAGCATAACCTTCAAATTCTTGAGTTTTAGAGTTAGAATAATCTCTATCATAAAGACTCATTAAAATCCTCCAATAATTTTTAAAAATTAAAATTTACAAAAAAAAGATAAATAAAAGATTAAAATTGTATAAAAATATAACAAAAAATAAATTTATAGATTTATTTTAAGTAAAAATAATTTAGTATAATTCTTTATTAAAATGCAAAAAAGGACTTTTTTTGAAAGACTTGATCGAGGGTGCTTTAAAATTTATGCAAGAAGATTTTAAAGAGCATGCAGAACTTTTTGAAAGTTTAAAAAATAAACAAAATCCCCACACGCTTTTTATAGGATGTGCTGATTCAAGAGTTATACCAAATTTAATTACTAATACAGGTCCAGGAGAGCTTTTTGTTGTAAGAAATATAGGCAATATAGTTCCACCTTATAGAGTAGGAGATGATTTTTTGGCAACTACTTCAGCTATTGAGTATGCTTTTAGTTCTTTACATATAAAAAATATCATAGTTTGTGGACATAGTAATTGTGGTGGCTGTGCGGCTTTATATGCAAATGAAAATGAGCTAAAGAGTATGCCGAATGTGAGAAAATGGCTTACCTTGCTCGAGCCTATTAAAAATAAGGTTTTAAAAGTTGCAGGCAGTGATTTAGCCATGCGATCTTGGATGACTGAAAAAATGAACTTGGTTAATTCTTTGCAAAATTTATTAACCTATCCAGGTATAGAAGAAGCTTTAAATAAAAAAGAAATAGAACTTCATGCTTGGTATTACATCATAGAAACGGGTGAAATTTATGAGTATGATTTTAATTTTGAAAATTTTGTTTTAATACAAGAGAGGGTGAAAAAAGTATGAAAAAGATTGTTAATATTATTTTATTATTTTTATTTATCAGCACTTTGAATGCACAGGAAAAAAATGCTTTAGAGGATAAGAATAGTATTTTTGCTTTGGTACAAGATTATATAGAGCTTAATTTACTTTTGGAAAGTTTTAAAACCGGTGATACAAATAGCACCGAATTTCAAGATAATATCAAAGAAATAGAAAAACAAAAAACAGCTCTTTTAACTACTTTACCTTTAAAAATGGTATCTCAAAAGATTGATGATAAAGAAGCAAAAGATTTTTTAAAAACTAAGAATGCTTTACAAAAAAGTGTTGAAAATGCCCAAGCTAAAAAAAGATATTATGATTATGTGGATAATAAAATCAAACTTTTAAATTTAACCTCTGCAGAACATTTTTATCTTTGTATATTTGAATTGGAAAAAGTTTTTATAGAAGGCGCTCAAAGTCAAAAAATAAAAAAAATTATTGATGAAAGCATTGACTCATTAAAAGAAGATATAGTTTTTAATTTTGCTTTAGATAAAGAGAAAATTAATGATATTACTCAACTTAGAACTTTGGAGCTTAGTGAAAATAATTTAAGAAATACCATCAAGTCATATAATGAAATTTTGGTATATCTAAGAAATAATGCAAATTTGCTTGAAACTAATTTTTTATTTACGGGCTTGGGCTTGCAAAATGCCATTAATTATATTAATAAACAAACCTCTATTAGTAGTGTAAATGTTGGAAAAATAGTTATTTCTATTATTGTCATTGTTTTGTTTTATTCTTTGAAATTTTATCTTGCAAAAATTTTGTATTTTGTATTGATACATTTATTTGGAAAAAATTCAGAAAATGTAGAAATAAAAACTCACTTTTTAGAAAAGCTCCAAGGACCAGTGGGTTGGTTTTTGTTTGCTTATGCTATTGGAATTTGTTTTACTATTTTTTACTATCCTGCACCTGTAGATATAAGAATTAGTAATATTTTATCAATTGTTTATGTTATTTTAACTGCTTGGCTTGTGATAAATATTTTTGATAGTTATGGTATGGTAATTGTGGCAAAGCTTGCTGAAAAAAGTGGCAAACGCGAAGTGGTTAATTTAATTATTAAAATTTTATATTTTATTATTATAGTAATAGCTGTTTTATTTGTTTTATCACATTTAGGATTTAATATTTCAGCATTGATTGCATCTTTAGGTATTGGTGGTTTGGCTGTGGCATTGGCAGCTAAGGATATTATTGCAAATTTCTTTGCTTCTGTGCTTTTGCTTTTTGATAACAGCTTTAATCAAGGCGATTGGGTTGAAATTTCAGGTATAGAAGGAACTATAGTAGAAATTGGGCTTAGAAAAACTACTATTAGAACTTTTGATAATTCTTTGGTATTTTTACCAAATTCAACTATTATGGGAACTAATATAAAAAATTGGAGTAAAAGAAAAATAGGACGCCATGTAAAATTATTTATAGGTGTAACTTATGATGCAAGACCTGAACAACTTGAGCAATGTGTAGAAGATATAAGATATTTATTAGCTACTAGTCCTTTGATAGCTCAAGTTGATGATAGTGCGCTAAATCATGGTGGAACCCGCGCTAGATATAGACAAAATTTAGTTTCAGTGAATGATTTAGAAGGATATAAAAATAATACTTATGTGGCTGTGAGTGGCTTTAGCGCAAGTTCTATTGACATAGAAGTATATTTTTATACTAAAGCAGTTGATGCTGCAGGTTTTAGAGAAGCAAGACAAAGTATTTTGCTTGAATTAATGAAGATTGTCGAAAGAAATAAACTAAGTTTTGCATTTCCTTCACAAAGTCTTTATATAGAAAAAATCAATAAAGACGATAAAGAAGAGTTATTATCTTAATAAGCTCTTCTTTGATCATCACACTCTACTATAATTTTTTCAGCAATGATAATGCTTCCATTTTTACTGCCTTTAACTTTAACAAGACTTCCTTTTTTTAGATCTTGCACATTGGCTTGTTTTTTATTGCTACCAAAAATTCCGCAGTTATAAATATCTATATGTGTTTGGGGTAAAATGGTAATAATTAAGTTATTATCAAAACTTGTTTGAATACTTATTGTATGTGTAGTAGTGTTTTTTAAAATACCTTGAATTTTATAAGCAAATGCAAAAGTGCTAATGCAAATTAATATAAGAAAAAAACGCATTAAAATAACTCCTTTTTAGGAGTTATTTTGCTTAATAAGCTCTTTTTTTGCATTCTATTTTAATTTCTTTAGCGGTTATATTTTGAATTTGATTTGGCGTTTGTGGGTTTGGTGTTGTTTGAGCATAGCCATGAAAAACTTCAGCTTCTATAAAAGTTCCTACTTTTAAATCTCTAAAAGTGCCATATTTATCCATACCAAAAATACCGCAATCATCCATATCAATTTCTGTATTTGGTAGAATTTTTATATTCATTTTTTCTCCATAGGTAGTATCGATTAAAATAGTCTTTGCGCCATCATTTACATCTACTATCACACCATAAATTCCATCTGCATAAGCAAGACTTGAAAGACTTAAAGTTGTTAATAATGCAGCGATTTTCTTTTTCATTTTTTTCTCCTTTATTTTTATGTAAGAATTATATAATTTTTTGAGTGAAGCAAGAGTGAATTTAGATATAATTTGAAAAATTTACCAAAAAGAGGATACCCATGAAAGGATTTTTACATTATTTTTTTATTGTTTTGCTTGCAAGCTTGTTGTTTGCATGTTCTAAAAATGAAGATAAGAATTCTATTATAAGATCTTATGGTTTTAATGAAAATACGCATAGTATTTTTATAGAATTTAATACCAATATCATTACAGAAAACATAGGTGTTGTAAAAGAAAGAGAAATTGTTATTAATAATCAAAAAATAAAAGCAAAGTATGAACTTGAAACTTCCACAAGATTAAACATATACACTTCTTTAAAAGCAAATCAAAATTATGATATTTTTATAGACTTAAGTGATATTGTAGCTGATGAAAAAATACAATTAAAAGTAAAAACTCCTTTTGAAAAACTAGATGTCAAAGGATATTTTCAAAATATATCAAATGATGAGAGTGTGTTGATTTTAAATGTTCAAAGTTTTTATGCTTTTGATAAAGATGAGTTGTTAAAAGCTGTAAAAATTAATGCACAAGAAAAAGAAATTCAAATAGATAAAATTATCATCCAAGATGATATAGCAAGTGTGTATTCTAAGCCATTAAAAATTAAAAATACAAACACTAATATAAAAGTAGTTTTTGATAAAGAAATTTTAGGTTTAGAGAAAAATATAGATTTAGAATATATTTTACTTGCAAAGAACGAATTTGTATTTCAAAATGCAAATATAATCAATAAAAACATAGAATTACTTTTTTCTCAAAGTATTTCGCAAGATCAAAATTTAAAAGAGTTGATTTTTATTACACCCAAAGTAGATTTTAAAGCATTGGTATTTGGGAATAAAATCAAGCTCACAGGAAATTTTACTCCAAATAAAACTTATGAAATTCAACTTGCTCAAGGGATTAAAAGCGCTGATGGAATTAGTACAAAAGAAAGCTATAAAACTCAAGTGAGCTTAAAAGACTATGAGCCTGCTATAAGTTTTACAAATCAAGGGGTATTTTTATCTAGCAAAGCGAGTAAAAAAATAGCTTTTAAAAGTTTAAATATTAAAAAGATCCATTTAGAAGTTCATCAGGTATTTTCAAATAATTTAAGTGAATATTTAAGATATAAAAATCTTCAAGGTGCTAAAAATTTAAGTGATTATGATAGCGATATTTTTTCAGAGAGTGATTATACTAGTGAAGTAGTATTAAAAAAAGACTTTGATATTAAAAATATTAAAAATCAATGGCAAGAAAATGAGATAGTTTTAGATGGTTTAAAAGATTTAAGTGGTGTGTTTATAGTCAAACTTTATTTTAAAGAAGAAGATATTGATTATGTTTTTGATGAGAGTATGGAGAGTTGGAAAAAGCAAAGATTTTTTGATCAAAAAGCAAAGATTAGTAAAAATTTGATTTTCTCAGATATAGCTTTAATTGCTCAAAATTTAAATAAAAAACTTTTTGTCGATGTAAGAGATTTTACCACACAAAAGGCTTTAGGTGGGGTTAGGGTTGATATAATTAGCAAAAGCAATCAAATTTTAGCTTCTAAGACAAGCGATGATAATGGTTTGGCTGTTTTTGATGATATTGATGAGTCAAGAACTTTATTTATCATTGCTTCAAAAGATAAGCAAGCTTCTATTTTACGCTTAAGTTCGCCTTTATTATATGATGGTTTTGATGTAGATGGTTTAGAGCAAAATTCTCAAAACAAAGTGTTTATTTACACAGAAAGAGGGGTTTATAGACCAGGTGATGATATACATTTAACTATGGTTGCAAGAAATGATAAAGGAGCTGTTAATCACCCTATATTTTTGAGTTTTTTTGATCCACGCAATAAAAAGTTTTTAGATAAAATTAAACTTGATCCTTTGAGTAATGGAACTTTTTATAAAAAGATTTCACTTGATCAACAAGCTTTAAGCGGAGTGTATTTAGCTAGAGTAGAATTTGCAAATGCTATTTTTGATAAAGAAATTTTAGTGCAAAATATAGTGCCAAATCGTATAAAAGTATCTATACAAGCTCCAAAAAGTATAAAAGAAAATGAAAAATTAGATTTTAATATTAGCTCAAAATATCTTTTTGGAACACCAGCAAGTAATTTACAATATCAAGCTGATTTATTTGTAAGTAAAAAAGAATATAAAAATTCAAAATATCCAGAATATATTTTTTCAAATCCTAGTGTTTTAGTGCAAAAATATCAAGATAATTTAAAAGGTATTTTAGATGAAAGTGGCTTTGTAAAGCAAGAATTTGCTTTAAAAGATTTTTTTAAAAATACTCCATATAATCTTGAAGCTAACATAAGGGCTAGGGTTTTTGAAAAAGGTTCAAGATCGGTTGAAGCGCTTGTGAATTCACAAGTGATATTACATGAGTATTTTGTGGGTATTAAGCGTTTAAAAAATCACTATTTAAGCTCGGGTTCTACAATTAATTTTGAAGCTATTGTGAGTGATTTAGATGAGAATTTGATAGCAAATAGGGAGATTAAATATACTATTTATGCAAATGATTATTCTTGGTGGTGGGATTATGATAATTATGATGATTTTTTAAAATCACTCAAAAAAGATAAAAACACACAAATCATTACCCAAGGAACTATTTTAAGTAAGGATAAACCGGTTAAAATAGAATTTGATCCCAAAGAATACCATGGTGAAATGTTTATAGAGCTTGAAGATACACAAAGTAAAACAAGCACAGGAGAGTTTTTTTATATTAGTAGTTTTGGTGCGCCAAGTAATGCTGATATAGTGAGTTCTTTAAAAATAAAAAGCGATAAAAAAGAATACAAACCAAACGAAACAGCTTTTATTGAATTTGAAAGTGTTAAGGGTGCAAAAGCCATCGTTACTTTAAATGATAATGTAAAGGTTTTAAAACGCTTTGTGATAGATACGCATGAAGATATTACAAAGGTTGAAATTCCTATTCTTAAAGAATATAAGCCAAATGTGTATGTGAGTGTGATTTTGCTTCAAGATTATAATCAATACACTAACGATAGAGCCTTAAGACTTTTTGGTGTAGTGCCTTTGAATGTAGTAGATGAACAAAGTAAAATCGAGCTTGATTTAAAAGTACCGGATAAAATCATGCCAAAACAAGATTTTGAAGTAGAAATTCAAAGTAAAAACAAGCAAAGTTATACTTATACCATAGCTATTGTAGATGAGGGTTTGCTTGATGTGAATGCTTTTAAAAGCCCAGATATTTGGGGATATTTTTATCAAAAAATTCGCTTTAATATGAGCATATATGATACCTATGATAAAATCATTACTAAAAATATTTCTAATGCTTCCAAGGTATTAACTACAGGTGGTGATGTTTTCTTAGAAAGTAGAGCAAATAAAAGTAAAAATGATGAAAAAGCAAGGCGATTTAAACCTATTGTGTTGTTTCAAGAGCCAGTGCAAAGTGATGAAAATGGTTATGCAAAATTAAAATTTAATATGCCTTCGTATCTAGGTTCGGTTAGAGTTATGGTAGTGGCGAACAACTTAGCAGGTTTTGGCAGTGCTTCTAAAGATATCCAAGTTAGCGCACCTGCTGTAATGCTTGAAACTTTGCCAAGGGTTTTAAGACTTGATGATGAGTTTAAGCTTTTGGTGCAGGTATTTAAAGTAGATGATGATGTAAAAAATGCAAAACTTAAACTAAAAACAAAAAATTCACTCATAAATTTTGAAAAAGATGAAATTTTAATTGATTTTGGTAATGAAAAAACAAAAGATATTTATATTAACACAAGAGTAAATTCAAGCAAGTTTGGGGTGGAAGAAATAGAGTTAAGTTTAAATGCAAAAGATTACACCTATACTCAAAATACTCAAATTGACATAAAAGCACTAAATACGATTACTTATGAGGGAAAATCTTTTAAAATTCCTGCAAATACTTCTATGGAGTTTAAAATCACACAAGATTATATCAACCCAGTGGCGTTTTTAAGTGTGAGTTCTAAGCCTATTTTAAATATAAATCATAGATTAAAATACTTGCAAAATTATCCTTATGGATGTATAGAGCAAAGTACTTCAGCAGTTTTACCGCAACTCTTTTTGCAAAAACTTGATCAAGGGGCAAATGAACAAAAAAATATTAACAATATCAATGCATTGTTAAGTAAATACGCAAATTTTCAAACTGCCAATGGTGGCTTTGCTTATTGGCAAGGACTTAAAGATTCTGATGCATGGGGAAGTAATTATGCGGGTATGTTTATGATTTTAGCCAAAGAAAGAGGCTATTATGTGAGCGAGGGAATGTTTAAAGCATGGCTTGATTATCAAAAACACTATGTTTTAAAAGCTCAAACAAATAAAGAAATTAGAATAAATTCTTTATATCTTTTAGCTTTAGCCAAAGAGCCAAATTTAAGCATAATGAATGCTATTTATGAAGATAGTACTTATTTGCAAAGCTTAAACAATGTAAGTCTTTGGCAACTTAGTGCAGCTTATAAATTAGCAGGTTTTGATGAGGTAGCTTTAAATATAGCTAAAAATTTAAGCACAAAGCCTGATGAAAAAGCTAATTATACTCATACTTATGGATCTTTTCTAAGAGATGAAGCTATTATTGCAAATGCGTATAAAATAATTTATGGTAAAAATAATGATGAATTATTAGATGATATTAAAAAAACTTTAGAAAGCCAAGCTTGGCTTAGCACTCAAAGCACAGGCTATGCTTTATATGCTTTGGCAAATAGCTTTAGTGATGAAAATCCTAAAACTATCAATGCAAGTGTAAAAATTAATGGTGAGAGTAAAAAGCTCAATGCAAGTTTTTCTAAATTTGAGTTTAATCAAGGCAGCGCTTTGATAGAAGCTAAAGAAGATACTTATGTGCATTTTGGAGTAGAGGGAATTAAAAAAGGCATTGTCGAACCTTTTGCGCAGCGTATGTATATAGAAAGAAGTTTTTATGATGAAAATGGAAATGAAATAGATGAAAGTGCTATAAAAAGCTCTCAAATTTTTTATATGAAATTAAAAATATCAAATAAAAATTATCCGGGCACTTCTAATATAGCTTTAACTCAAATTTTACCAAGTGGATGGGAGATAGTACATGATCTTTTAGATGATGAAACTCCTGATTTTGTGAAAAATTCTTATTATGATTTTGTAGATATAAGAGATGATAAAATCATGTATTTCTTTCCTTTATACTCTGATGAGTCAAGAGAATTTTTTGTGAAATTAAGTGCTGTTACTCCAGGTGTTTATACTTTGAGTGGAGCTTATGCTGAAGCAATGTATGATAATGCTTATAGAGCTTTAAGTGAGAGTAAAAGAGTCAAAGTAGTGCAGTGAAAATCAAAATAAGCCTTGCAATATGCTTTTTAAGTCTATGTTTTTACATAGGCTTAATTTATTTTAGCTTTGATAGTAAGGATTTATTTAAATGCACTTATAGTAAGGTTTTGTTTGATAAAAATAAAGAAATTCTTAGTGTATTTTTAGATTCTAACGAACAATGGCATTTAGAGAGTGGGTTTATACCGCAAAAATTAAAAAGCGCAGTTCTTTTATATGAAGACAAAAATTTTTATTCTCATTATGGAGTAGATTTTTTAGCGCTTATAAGGGCTTTTAAAAATAATCTTTTTTCAAGCAAAAGAAGTGGTGCAAGTACAATTTCTATGCAAACAATCAAACTTCTAGAGCAAAACAAACGCACATATTTTAATAAATTTAATGAAATCATCAAAGCTTTTGCTTTAGAAAGCGTTTATGATAAGGAAGAAATTTTAAGACTTTATTTAAATAATGCTCCTTATGGAGGAAATTTAGTAGGTGTTGCAAGTGCGGGTTTATTTTATTTTGAAAAAGATTTAAAAGATCTTACTTGGAGTGAAGCAGCCTTGCTTGCTGTGCTTCCTAATAATCCAGGTTTAATTAATCTTGAAAAAAACAAAGATAGACTTTTAAAAAAACGCAATGCTTTGCTTGATAGGCTTTTTGAAAAGGGATATTTTTCTAAAGATATTTTAACTCTTGCAAAGGCTGAAAAACTTCCTAGCTTTAAAACAAGGAAAAACTTGGCTCCACATTTAGCGCGTAGGCTTTTAGCGGATAAAGAAAAAATCGTTTCTAGTATAGATAAAAAAATTCAAATTAAATTTGAAGAAAAAGCTAAAGAATATTCTTATAAACTACAACAAAAAGGCATAAAAAATCTAGCTATATTGTTAGCAGATACCAAAACAAATAAAGTTTTAGCTTATGTAGGCTCTAATGATTTTTATGATTTTGCAAGTTTTGGTCAAGTTGATGGGGTGATAGCAAAGCGTAGTGTGGGTTCAACCTTAAAACCTTTGCTTTTTGCTTTTGCCATAGATGAGGGACTTATAGTGCCTGAATCTTTAATGCTTGATGTGCCTACATTTTTTTCTAACTTTGCTCCACAAAATGCAAATAAAAAATACCATGGTTTTATTAGTGCAAAAGAATCTTTGCAAAAATCACTTAATGTTCCTTTTGTAAGCTTACTTGCAGAATATGGGTATGAGAAGTTTTTTTATAAGCTCAAAGATATTTTAGATTTTGAAGATGAAAATTTTAAAAAATACGGACTTTCTTTGATTTTGGGCACAAAAGAATTTAGTTTAGAAGATATGGTAAAAATCTATCTAGGACTTGGAAATTATGGAAATTTTAAAGAGCTTTTATATGAAGAAAATGCATTTACTAAAGAAAATAAAAAGCTTATTAGCGATGGAGCAAGCTTTTTAACCTTACAAACCTTAAAGGATTTAGATAGAGCAGGTTTAAGACAATATGATTTTAATACTATTATTTCTTGGAAAACAGGCACAAGTTATGGTAGAAAAGATGGCTGGGCTATAGGAACTTCTCCAAAATACACTTTAGGAGTGTGGGTTGGAAATTTTAATGGCGAGGCAAATGCAAATTTATATGGTGTAAGCATAGCAGGGGAATTGTTTTTTGAACTTTTAGCCTTACTTGAGAGAGTTAATTTAGAATTTGAAAAGCCTAATGATTTAGTTTCTATCAAAATTGAAAATCAAACAGGATATAGATATGATTATAAATTTGACTTTAAAGAAGTGCTTTACCCGCAAAGTGCAAATGTCTTAAGAACTTCACCATTTTTAAAAGAAGTTTTTATGTATAAAAATAAAGAAGTTAATTCTTTAGATGAAAATTTCATCCATGCAAAGAAAAAGATTATATTAAATTTACCTTCTAATGCACAAGCATTTTTTGCAAAAGAAAAGCAAAATTTACAAAGCTCTAATCAAAATTTAAAAATCATATATCCGCTAAATAATCTTAATATCATTTTGCCAAAAGATTTAAAAAGTAAGCAAAAATTGTTAATTAAACTTATAAACCCTAAAAAAGAAAAACTTTTTTGGTATTTAAATCAAGAATTGATTTTTGAAGGAAAAGAAGAAAGTTTATCTTTAGATTTAAAAAAAGGTAAATATGTTATTAATGTTATTAGTGAAAATGGTTCTAATGATTTTATAAAATTTAATATATTTTAATATTATAAAAATATTTTTAAACTTTAATATCTATAATTTTTGGAGTGATATTTTGAGAAAGAAATTGATTAAATTCTCCCACATCGTCATTAAATTTCATACCAAAAAGAATTTCTAATTCTTCTCTTGTGCTAAATTTATTTTTTAAAAGTTTTTTATAAGTTCATTTTTGTATTATCATCTTTGTAGGTTTCTTTATTTTTACTTTCACCTTGTATAGGTTTGAAAGATTTTTCTTTGTCTTTTTCTAAAGTTTCCTGAGGTTTATTAATCTTTTTGCTAAAATCAACAAAGTATGTATTTTGAAGCTCAAGGTATTTTTCTTTAAACTCATCTATGCTTTTGCTTGTGTGAAAAATTTTAACATAAGCTTCATCATAATCTATTCCATTTACGCTCAGCCAACGAGGTGATTTGGTATTTTCATTCATCCATTTAAATAAATCTTCAACTTCTTTTCTTTGTAAAAACTACTCAATTCTTTAGCTTTAACTTGATAATTTTTATTGTTTATAAAATATTTAATATTTTAATAAATTTTAATTTTTATTTAATGAAAAGTTTTTATAATTATAAAAATTTATAATTTATTAACTAAAGGAGAAAAAATGCGTAATTGGAGTCTTGGTGCTAAAATAGTTGCAATAGCTATTATAACGGTTGTTTTAATCTTAAGTATTTTATCTTTTTTGATTATAAACAGATCCACAGCTATTTTAAATACACAAATAGAAAATACACTCACAGCTTCTGTGCATCGTTATGGAAATCAAGCTGAAGCGAGCATTAGGTCTTTATTCGTCAGTACTATTGGTACACAAAGAACTTTAAACAATCTTATTTCAGAAGGTGCTATAAACCCAAAAAGGATAGAAAATATCCTTGGAGAAGCCATTGATGCAAATGGAGATATAGCTTATGGTTATTATTATTTAAAAGACGGAACTGCATATAAAAATTTGGGTGTTGATGTAAAATATTTTTCAAATAATAATGAATTTATGGTGTTAATGAGAGATGTAGATATTAACAATGCTGGCGGTATGCAAACTTTAGCAGCAAGTGAAGAGATTGCTAAAACGAATGCTATAAAAAATTTGATGGGGGGGGGTAAGTTATATTTTGGAGAACCAAGATGGTATAACATACATGGAAATAAATTTCTAGGTGTTCATGTAGCTGCACCTATTGCAGATAAAAAAGGAAAGGCTATAGGTGTTGTTGGTATGCTTTTTGATCTTAAACCTACGGCTGATTTTTTAAATGATTCTTCAAGATCTATTTATCAAGGAGCAAGAAGGATTTTAATAGCAAGTAATGGTGTTATAGCTACGCATCCAAATGCTGAATTTGTTACAAAAAAGATTACAGAGGTTAATAAAAATACAGCTCATATAATAGAAGCACAAAAAACTATCCATGCAGGAGCTATTGATTATAAAGCAGATGATGGTAGTGAATATCATGGTGCTATAAGAGTATTTGAAATATGGCCAAATACGGGAATTTATTGGGCTATGTTGGCTATTGTCCCAAATGAATCTGTATATGCTTCTATTGTGGATTTAAGAAATATTATTTTGATTAATTCTATTATAGCGATAATTGTTATAGTAGTTGTGATTGGTACTTCAGTAAAAAGAATAGTTTCTATAAGAGTACAAAGACTTCAAGATCATTTAATGAAATTTTTTAGATACTTAAATCATGAGCTTCCAACCGTTGAGGTTTTAATTCCTAGATATAATGATGAACTTGGAAAAATGGCATTAATGATTAATGATAATGTTCAATATATACATACTTGTTTAGAAAAAGATGACATAACTGTGCAAAATATCTTAGAAGTATCTTGTGATATAGAAAAAGGACATTTTACTCAAAGAATAAAAGCAAATCCTGTTAATCCAAAACTTGTGGAATTAAAAGAAGTATTAAATAAAATGCTTGATGATATGCAAATGAAAATTGGTAAAGATTTAAATGAAATAGAAAGAGTTTTTAAAAGTTTTAAAAATCTTGATTTTTCAGATAAACTTGAGTATGCTGATGGTGAGATAGAAAAATCGCTTAATGCAGTCGGAGAAGAAATAAGAAAAATACTTCAAGCTTCATTAAAACAAGGGGAAATGCTTCAAACTAAAGCTGATGCTTTAAAAGAGAGTGTTTTAAAGCTTAATGATGGCGCACAAAAACAAGCTGATTCTTTACAAGAAAGCGCAGCTGCTGTTGAAGAAATGAGTGCTTCTATGAACGCAGTAGCAGCAAGAACTGAAGAGGTTATTAAACAAAGTAGCGATATTAAAGATGTAACTGATGTTATTAGAGATATTGCTGATCAAATTAATCTACTTGCATTAAATGCAGCTATTGAAGCAGCTCGTGCAGGAGAACATGGTCGTGGCTTTGCTGTTGTTGCTGATGAAGTTAGAAACTTAGCAGAAAGAACTCAAAAGTCTTTAGGTGAGATTGAAGCTAATACTAATATCTTAGTTCAATCTATTAATGAAATGGGTGAGAGTATTAAAGAACAAGCTTTAGGAATTTCACAAATTAATCAATCTGTTTCAGTAATAGATGGTTTAACTAAAGAAAACTCACAAATTGCACATGCAACTAATTCTGTAGCAAATGAAGTTGATTCTATGTCGGCTGATATTGTAGCAGAAGTTAGAAGAAAGAAATTCTAAAAAAACTACCCTTTTTAAGGGTAGTTTAATTTATAAAATACTCTTGAATTTTATTTTTATCTTCAAAAGCCATACTTTGGAAAATTTTATCTTTAAAACCTATTTTGTATTTTGTATTATTTTGAGTTTTAGCATAAGTTAGTGCTATGCTTAGAGCAAGTTCAAGATCTTGTGGATTGATATTTTCATCTACCAAAGAATAAGCACCGATTAAATCAAAGAGTTTTAATTCTTCATATTTTTGAGTTTTTAATTCTTTTAAAAATTGATTTTCTAGCTCATTTCTACCTACTATCATTTTAGAGCCATTTGGAAGTCTTAAGTGGCGTCCATATTTTAAAAGTTGTGCATCATTAACTTGCATATTTTTATCAAATTTAATAAAATCTTTGATTTTATTTGAAAAACTCTCAAGTGTGAGTAAACATCCACCACCCGGACTTTCAAAATCTTCAAAACCAAATTTGGCAGCTAGTTCAAGTTGTCTTTTTCTACTTCTTCCGCTGATGTTTTCTAACTTTTCTCTATCAACCCAACCCTCACGCTCAGGTTTGGTTAAAGGTAAATTTTTAGCACACATTGGACGCAAGATTAAATCTTCTTCATCAAGTGCTAGTTTTTTAACCTTAGCCATAGCATCATTTCTTTGACTCATAGGGCGTTGACCAACTACTTCTCCTGTGATGATAAAACTTGCGTTTTCATCTTTTAACATAGAAAGAGCGGTTTTAAACATAAAAGCATGACAATCTATACAAGGGTTAAAATGTTTTCCATAACCATATTGAGGATTAAATAAAACTTCTTGCAAATATGCATTTCTTACATCTATCATTTCAAAACTAGCCCCTGCCATAGCAGCGCGTTTTGCCATGAGTTCGCTTTTATCGCTTGTGCTACCAAAGCCTATATTGATATTTAAAGCTTTTACCTCTATGCCTTGAGAGCTTATAAGTTTTATAGCAAGCATAGAATCAAGACCACCACTAAAAAGTGCTAATGCTTTCATTTTTTCCTTTCGAAATTTTTGGCATATTGTAGTGAATATTTTTTAATTTTTATGTAAGTTTTTATTTAAAAAACTTCTTCTTCAAAGTTATAATGAATTGCTTTTTTATCTTTTATATTTTTTTGTAATCTACTTAAAAATAATTCTAAACTTCCCTCATCATCTAAAAATTGGACATTTTTTAAAACTTCCATTAAATGATTAAAAAAATTTTCATCATTTTGATAGTTTTTTTTGATTTTTTCTAAATTTTGATTGAGCAAATTATAAATTTGCTTTTTAAAGGCTTGTTTTAAATTTAAGTTTTTTAATTTGTTAAAATGAGCAAAATTAATTTTGCAAATAGCATATAAAAATTCTTCTAAATTGTTTAAAATTTTAATATTTTCGATCTCATAAAGTTCTCTTATGCTAGGATCATTAAAGTCTTTTTGTTCTAAAATAGCCTTAGCAATATCTTGATGTAAGAAATATTCTTTTGCACTTAAAAGTTTAAAAAGTCCTATGGCTTTTTGATTTTCATATAAAAATTTCAAAAGCTCCAACTCGCTTATGTTGTTGATTTTATTTTGTTTTGTAGGAGTAAAAAAATTTATATTTTGTCTAGTATTTTTAGAAAGTTTTATATCATTAACATTTACACCCAAAAGATTTGCTACTAAGGTAGTGTAGGAATTTGCTATTAAAGGTTCAAGGTTAAAAGTGTATTTTTGTACCTCTTCTAAAGCCTTTTGCTTACTAAGTGCTGAGCTTAAATCAAAATTTGTGATCAAATTTCTTATATAAAATTCTCCAAGTTCTATACCTTTTTCTAAAATATTAAAAAGCAATTTTTCTTGATGAGCGGCCACTAGTTCAGCCGGATCTTTCCCGCCTTCTATTAAAACTACTTTTCCATCAATTTTTGCTAAACTTAGTAAATGTGCTGAACGCACGGCAGCATTAAGTCCTGCATTATCATTATCAAAGCACAAAATCACTCTCGCCTCTAATCTTTTTATCAAAGGTATGTGATTTTCACCTAAAGCTGTTCCTAAAACTGCTACAGCATTTTTAAATCCTGCCTTATGAAAGGCTATGGCGTCCATATAACCTTCACAAATTATCATTTCTTTTTGTTTGTAAATGGTATCTTTTGCTAAATTGAGTGCATAAAAAACGCGTGATTTATCAAAAAGTTTGCTTTGAGGTGAATTAACATATTTTGCCATATTTGCTTCATCTAAAGTTCTACCACCAAAGCCTATGAGTAAATTTTTATGATCATAAATACTAAAAGTAATGCGGTTGATAAAACTTGCATAAGCACCATTTTCATTTTGTTTTATTGCGCCAACCTCTAAGGCTTCTTCTTGAGTGATTTGCTCATTTTGTAAAAGTCTTAGTGTTTCATTAGAACTTGGTGCAAAGCCTAGCTCAAAGGTTCTAATATCCTCATCATTTAAACCTCTTTTATAAAGATAAGTTAAAGCTTCTTTGTTTTTAGCTAAGTTTTGCTTATAAAAAGCATTAAGAGTAGGTAAGATGTGAGTGATAGATTTTTTATTGTCTTGTTTTTGTGAGGTGTAAGTAAGTGAAAAATTACTCCACGAAGCAACCTTTTCTACCGCTTCAACAAAATTTAATTTCTCATAATCCATTACAAATTTAAAAACATTGCCCCCAGCTTTACATGCAAAACAATGATAAAATCCTTTAATAGAATTAATATGCATGCTAGGATTTTTATCATCATGGAAAGGACAAACGCATACATAGCCTGAACCTTGTTTTTTTACTTCAACATAATGAGCTATAATATCAACAATATCTGTTTTTTGTAAAAGTTGTTCTATACTTGCTTGTTCTATCATATTTAAACCTTAAAGAAAATTATATAAGCATTTAGCTATAATTGTTATAAATTTGAAAGTTAAGTTGCAAGATTATGGATTTTTTCTTTGTAGAATACCGCGATCCTTTATTCGGTCTTATTGTTTTGACGGCTTTGATTTTTATCGTTGCTAGCTCACATTATATATGGCGGTTTTTTGCAAGCAAAGATCAAAAAAGCAAGCTTGATCGTTTTGTAAAAAAATTTGAAATCAATTCTACCCATCAGCAGATTTTAAAAAATGCCAATTTAAGTATAGAAAATTTAAATTTCCTAGCTCAAATTTTTACCAAAAGTGGTGAATTTGAAAAAGCTGTGGGAATTTATCTCATAGCTTTGCAAAAGACAAATGAGGCTAACCAGAAAGAATTTATCTTTTTTTCATTAGCACAAGTTTATCTAAAAGCAGGATTTTTAGAGCGTAGTGTAGAAGCTTTGTTAAATGCTTTAAAAATCAAAGCACGCAATAAAGAAAGCTTAAAACTTTTAAAAATTGTGTATTTAAAACTTAAAGATTATGATAAGGTTTTAGATGTTTTAGAATGTTTATTTGAGCTTGGAGAAAATATATATGCAGAAAAAGCTTTGATAAAGGCTTTAAAAATTCAAGCAAGTTCTAAAGAGCAAAAGCAAAAGATTAAAGAAATTTTAATTTTTAGCAAAGATAATGAGTATGTTTTAAGATTTTGTTTTTTGCATTATAAAGATAAGCTTACTCAAATGCCTCAATTTGAAAATGTCATTGATTTACTTAATGAATGTAAAAGCCCACTTAATCTTGAAGATGAAAAATACCATGAGTTTTTTTATGCAAAAAATTTAAGTACCAAAGCTATTTCTATTAAAAATCATAAACTAAAAATTTTAAAAATTTTAAATGATAATAAGCTAAGTGCTAATCTTAGCTTTACTTATGTGTGTAATAATTGCAAAAATCAAAGTCCTTTGTTTTTTTATCATTGTCCATTTTGTTATGAATTTGGAAAATGTGAGATTTATTATGAGGTAAAAGCTTGAAAAATATTGAAATTTATACAGACGGCTCGTGTTTAAATAACCCTGGTTTTGGAGGGTGGGCTTATGTTTTAACTTATAAAAATCATCAAAAAGAACAAAGTGGGGCATGTGAGAATACAACAAATAATCGTATGGAGTTAATGGCTATTATACAAGCTTTGAAAGCTTTAAAAGAGCCATGCGAGGTAAAATTATACACAGATTCAAATTTAATGGTGCAAAGTATTAATGAATGGCTTGAAGGTTGGATAAAAAAAGATTTTAAAGGTAAAAAAAATATTGATCTTTGGAAAGAGTATTTAAATGTTGCTAAAGATCATAAAATAACTGCTTTTTGGATCAAAGCACATAATGGCCATGAATTAAATGAGCGTTGTGATGAACTAGCAAGAAATGCAGCTTTGAAACTCCAAGAAGAAAGGTTGATAAATGCTTAAAAAACTCCAAGAAAGATTAAGTTATCATTTTAAAAATGAGCAATTGCTCATCGAAGCTTTGACACATAAAAGCTATAAAAAGCCTTATAATAATGAAAGATTAGAGTTTTTGGGTGATGCTGTAATGGATTTAGTAGTAGGGGAGTTTTTGTTTTTTAAATTCCAAAAAGACTCAGAAGGAAACCTTTCTAAGCTTAGGGCAGCTTTGGTAAATGAAAAATCTTTTGCAACCTTAGCACAAAAACTTGATCTTGGAACATGTATTTTTATGTCTATTGCAGAAGAAAATAATGATGGACGCAATAAACCTTCTATACTTTCTGATGCCTTTGAAGCTTTAATGGGAGCTTTGTATTTAGAAATAGGTTTTGAAAAAACTAAAAACATAGCATTAAATTTACTCAATGAAGTTTATCCACATATTGATACACAAAGTTTATTTAAAGACTATAAAACAAGACTTCAAGAAATTACACAAGCAAATATGGCAGGCACACCCGAGTATGTAGTGATGAAAGCTTTTGGACCTGATCATAAAAAGCAATTTGAAATTGCAGTAAAAATTCAAGGTATAGAAGTAGCAAGATCTATAGCAGGTAGTAAAAAAGAAGCCCAACAACAATGTGCCAAAATAGCACTTGAAAAATTAGGAAAACTATGAATAGCTTTGGAAAAAGATTTAAATTTACAAGTTTTGGCGAATCTCATGGTCAAGTTATAGGTTGTGTGATAGATGGTATGCCAGCAGGGGTGAAGTTTGACTTTGATTTTTTGCAAGAAATGTTAGATAAAAGAAAACCAGGTCAAAATAAATTTAGCACTCCTAGAAAAGAAGAAGATAAAGCTCAAGTTTTAAGTGGGGTTTTTGAGGGTTATACAACAGGAACTCCTATAAGTGTATTGGTGTATAATGAAAATACACGCTCAAAAGATTATGAAAAAGATGTGTTTCGTCCTGCACATGCTGATTTTACTTATTATCACAAATACGGCATTAGAGATTATAGAGGTGGTGGAAGAGCTAGCGCTAGAGAAAGTGTAGCAAGAGTGGCAGCAGGAGCTGTGGCACAAATGCTTTTAAAAGAATTTGACATAGAGATAGTGAGTGGAGTTTTTGGGGTAGGAAGTATTGATAGCAAACTTAGTAATGATGAGTTCGATTTTAATTATGCTAAAAATAGTGAAGTTTATGCTTTAGATAAAAATTTAGAGCAAAACTTTAAAGATGAAATTTTAAAGGCTAAAAATGCTAAAAATAGCGTAGGCGCAAGAGTTTTTACTAGAGTGAAAAACCCTATCATAGGCTTAGGTGAGCCTTTGTATGATAAGCTTGATTCTAAACTTGCTCATGCGATTATGGGTGTAAATGCAGTTAAGGCTGTAGAAATAGGAAGTGGCATTCAAAGTAGTTATATGTATGGAAGCGAAAATAATGATGAGTTAAAAGATGGAGTATTTTTAAGTAATCATAGCGGAGGTATATTGGGTGGAATTTCTAATGGAAATTTTATCAATATAAAAACATATTTTAAACCAACCCCTTCTATATTTTTACCCCAGCAAACACAAAATATTCAAGGAAAAAATATCATGTATGAGTTAAAAGGTAGACATGATCCTTGTGTGGGTATAAGAGGTAGTGTTGTAGTAAATGCTATGGTAGCTATATGCATGGCTGATGCTTTGCTTTTAAATGCAAGTTCAAATTTGCAAAATTTACAATGTATTTATGGAAAAAATAAATAAAAATTTAATACTTATTTTGATATGATGATAAAATATCTTTAAAAAGGGAGTAATATGAAAAAAAATATCGTATTTTTTGAAGTTAGAGGTGGTAGCGATAAAGGTGAAGATGGCCATAGAAAAGACACTATGCCTATGGTAAATGCTTTAAAAGAGCAAGGTTGGAACGCTGAGGTTATCTTTTTTGAAGTTGAAAAAAAAGACAAAATTTATGAATATGTAAAAAATAATGCTGATGCTTATGTTTCTAGAATTAATCCAGGGAATTTAAAAGAAGAAAATGAATACTTTGATATGTTAAGAAAACTTTGTGCAAATGGTGTTATAGGTATGCCTCATCCCGATGCGATGATAGGATATGGTGCTAAAGATGCACTTACTAAGCTTAATAAAACAGCTTTAGTGCCTGAAGATACTTATGCGTATTATGATATTAAAACTTTTAAAGAAAGTTTTGTAAAAACCTTAGCAAAAGGCGAGAGGGTTTTGAAGCAAAATCGTGGTTCAACAGGCGAGGGAATTTGGCGTGTGAGATTAATAGATGAACTGCCAGCGGGGGCTACAAGTGTGCCATTAAATGCAAAAATCAAATGCACAGAAGCAAAAGACAATCATACAGAAGAAAGAGAGCTTGGTGAATTTATGGATTTTTGTGAGCAATACATTGTGGGTGATAATGGTATGCTTGTAGATATGACTTTTTTACCGCGTATTAAAGAAGGTGAAATTAGAATTTTAATGCTTTATCATACTCCAATTTATGTAGTGCATAAAAAGCCTGCAGAAGGTGCTGATGCATTCTCTGCTACACTTTTTTCAGGTGCAAAATATAGATATGATGAGCCAAAAGATTGGCAAGAATTGGTAGATTGGTTTTTAGCAACTTTACCAGAAATTCGTTCAAAACTTGGAAATTACGATATTCCTTTAATTTGGACAGCGGATTTTATCTTAGATACAGATGAAGATGGTAAAGATAAATATGTTTTAGGTGAGATTAACTGCTCTTGCGTAGGATTTACTTCTCCTGCTGAATTTGTTGAGCCTATTGCTAAAAAAGTAGCTCAAAATATCATTGATATTGTAAGTAAAAATTAACCCTTGTTTAACAAGGGTTTTAACTCATTATGCTTTTAACTATACTTTATATTATCGGAATTACTGTTGATGCAATGACGGGGGCTATTGCTGCAGGAAGACATAAAATGGATCTTTTTGGAGTGATATTTATAGCTTTGGTAACAGCTATTGGTGGAGGTTCTATCAGAGATATTTTACTTGATCATCATCCATTAACTTGGATTAAAACTCCTGAATATGTCATTTTGATTTGTGTTGCGGCTATGATTACAACAAAAATTGCTAAATATGTTATAAGACTTGAAAAACTTTTTTTAATTTTAGATGCTATAGGTTTGGTTGTTTTTAGTGTTTTAGGTGCACAAATTGCAATAGAAATGGGGTATGGTTTTATAGTGGCTGTGAGTTCAGCTGTGATTACAGGTGTATTTGGTGGGATATTAAGAGATATATTATGTGCTAGGATACCACTTGTATTTCAAAAAGAAATTTATGCAGGTGTGGCCATATTAACAGGAGCTTTGTATTATATATTGCATATTTTAGGCATAGATGAATTATGGGTAATTCTTGCTTCATTGATTGTAGGAACCATAGCAAGACTTTTGGCTATATATTATGGTTTAAGTTTGCCTATATTTTCTTTTAAGGATGGAGAAAATAAAGAAAACTAATTTTATCTTTTAGATTTTAAAATGCAGTTTTGTTATTTATAATATTTTTATAAAATCCCTGCGAGCTCTGCTAGTAAGCAATATTTATTTATATTCTATTTTAGAATATTTATTTGATATATTAAATTTATATTAAGCTTAAATATTAAAATTATTGTTTATACTATTTTTATTTAGGAGTTAAAAGAGTGGTGACCCATACGAGACTCGAACTCGTGTTACCGCCGTGAAAGGGCGATGTCCTAACCGCTAGACGAATGGGCCAAAACATTAAATAAGAAATGAAATTATATCTTATTTAATTTAAAAAAAGCTTAATTATTTAATAAAACGCAGGTAAAAATAGCCAAATATACCAGAAGCTAATGAGGCTAGTAAGATTGCAAAGTTATCTACAAAATTAAATATATCACTCACTTCATAAGCAAGGGCATCTATAAAAAAGCTCATGGTAAAACCTATACCTGTGAGTATACAAACTCCATAGAGTTGTTTAAAATTTGCATCTTTTGGTAGTTTTGCAAGTTTGAATTTAATCGCCATATAGGCAAAGCCAAATACACCTAGTTGTTTTCCAATAAAAAGTCCCAAAAATATACCCATACTTACACCACTAAAAAGCATATGAAATTCTATTTTAGAAAGATCAACTCCTGCGTTTGCAAAAGCAAAAAGTGGCAATATTATAAAAGCTATCCAAAATTTTAACCCATGCTCAATTTCTTCTAATAAAGCATGATTGTTTTTTGTATATACAGGAATGAATAAAGCAGTAATAATACCTGCTAAAGTCGCATGTACTCCGCTTTTTAATACACTAAGCCAAAGCAGAGCACCAAGTATATAATAAAATGATTTTCTTTCATTACCTAAGCGATTAAGTAAAAACAAGCCAACAATGCAGCAAAAGGCAACAAAAAAAGCCAAAGTTGAAAGCTCACCTGTATAAAAAATAGCAATGATTAAAATAGCTCCTACATCATCAAAAATCGCCAAAGAAACTAAAAATATTTTTAAAGAGCTTGGTATACGTTGTTTTAGCATTGCAAGTATAACTAGAGCAAATGCAGTGTCAGTTGCTGTTGGTATAGCCCAACCTTTTAAAACATAAGTATCATTAAAATTAATAGCACAAAATATCAAAGCAGGTACTACTATACCACCTATAGCAGCTATTAAGGGTAGCGTAATATTGCTAAGAGTTTTAAATTCTCCTTGAACAAATTCTTTTTTTAATTCAAGTCCTATTGCAAAGAAAAAAATTGCAATCAGCCCATCATTAATCCATAACAAAGAAGGTTTAAAAAGCTCCCAAGCTCCTATTTTTATACCCATTTCTACACTTAAAAAATTCATATAGTGTTGTCCATAAGGGCTATTTTTGAGTAATAAAGCAAAGATTGTTGCTATTAAAAGCAACAATCCTCCTAAAATTTCAAGAGATAAAAAGCTTTGGAGGTTTTTAAATTTCATTTTTTGAAACTATAAATGAGTTTTAAATAAACATAGCCAATCACAGCGCTTAACAAAGAGGCTATTAAAATAGCAAGCTTATCTGAATATGCAAAAATATCACTATTTTGATAAGCTAAGCCATCTATAAAAAAGCTCATGGTAAAACCTATACCTGTGAGTATGCAAACCCCATAGAGCTGTTTGAAATTAACATTTTGTGGAAGTTTTGCTAAGCCTAGTTTTATACTAATATATGAAAATAAAAAGACACCTATTTGTTTTCCTAAAAATAAACCTAAAATAATACCTAAGCTAACCGAAGAAAACATAAAGCTTGGATCCATATCTTTTAAATCAACACCTGCATTTGCAAAGGCAAAAATAGGTAAAATAAAATAACTTACCCAAGGCACTAAATCATGTTCGATTTCTTTTAAAAAAGATTTTCCATTTTTTGTTTCAAGTGGTATGAACAAAGCAGTAATCACACCCGCTAAAGTTGCATGCACTCCACTTTTTAGCATGCTTATCCAAAATACTATAGCTATAATGATATAAAAGGATTTTTTAGTAACATGAAAATGATTTAATAAATAAAGTGCTAATATACATACCAAAGCAGCGATCATAGCAAATACTGAAAGCTCGCTTGTGTAAAATAAAGCAATCACAATAATCGCACCCAAATCATCAAAAATAGCCAAAGAAAGCAAGAATAATTTTAATGAAGTAGGTACTTTTTTACCTAAAAGCATTAAAATTCCTACTGCAAAAGCCACATCAGTCGCTGTTGGTATAGCCCAACCTTGTAAAGCAAAAGCATCTTTATAATTAAAAAATGCAAAAATCAATGCAGGTACTATCATACCACCAAGTGCAGCAAATACAGGTAAAGATATAGCTTTTATACTATTTAGCTGTCCTCTTGTTACTTCATATTTTAATTCAAGTCCTATTGCAAAGAAAAAAATCGCAATAAGTCCATCATTAATCCATAAAAGCAAAGGTTTGAAAATTTCTAAACTTCCTGCTTGAAACCCAAAAGGAATATTTAAAAAGTTGGTGTATTGATCTGTTAAAGAGCTGTTTTGTAAAATTAATGCAAGTAAAGTGAAAAATATTAGCAAAACACCCGGAAAAGTTTCGCTTTTAACAAAGGTTTGAAGTCTTTGCATATAAATAGCCTTTTTAAATTTTTAATTAATGCGTTATTTTAACATAAAAAGGCTTGAAATTTAAAAGTTTAAGCAGAAAAACTGCTTAAACAGGTATAACGCGTATATTTGGACTAAGTTCTTCTTGTAAGATATTTTCTATGGCATATAAAGTTGCGCCACTTCCGCTTGAGCAACCACTGCAAGCTCCAAGATAGCGTATATATACATCTATATTTTTACTTTCACTTTTTTGTATATCAATTACTTCCAAATCCCCACCATCTCCGTGTAGCATCGGACGCACATCGCTATCTAAAACAGCCTCTACTGCTTTTAATTGTTTAACCATGGTCATATCATCAAAAGCAATATCTGCTTTACTTTGATCTTTTAATCTTTCTCTTTCCATTTCGGCTCTAGTTTCAGCTAAAATATCTACAAGGTAATAATCTTTTTTCTCATGTCCTCCGGGCTTAACACAAGATTTACAAAAAGCTCCTGCTTTTGTAAATTGTGTGATTTCTTCTACTGTATGTAAATCATTTAGTTTAATTACTTCTTTGATAGTTCCAAGGCTTACCCTAGCACATTCACAAACTATAATTTGATCTTCAAAGTCTTCAGGATTGACTCCTTTATAATGTGCCGCCGCTTGTTTGATAACATCATAAGCCATAACCGAACAGTGCATTTTTTGAGGTGGAACCGCAGGAGTTTGCGGATTATCTCTCATAGCAAATTCAACATCTAAATTTGTAATTTTAACAGCTTCATCCACGGTTTTACCTATGCAAAGATCAACCATAGTATCACTACTTGCTATTGCTGTTCCACAGCCAAAGCTTTTAAATTTAGCATCAATGATTTTATCTGTTTTTTCATCCACTAGCCAATAAAGCCTAACCGCATCACCACAGCTTTCAGCTCCAAAATCTGCAATAATAAGTTTTGCATTTGCTTTTTGTGCATCTTCTTGTGTAAATTCGCCCATATGTTGAGGGTTATTCATTCTATCTTGTACTTTTTGAGAATACTCATCCCAAATAGATCCGCCAATTAAATTATTTTTTGCCATTTTTTATCCTTTAAATATTTTCAGGCTTATACGCATAAGTGCTTGAGATTGCTCTAAGTCTTTGCGTTGCTTTTTTTATCTGCTCTGCTGTATAATCAATTTCATCTTCTGTGTTAAATCTAGATAAAGAAAGTCTTAGAGCAGTATGAGCTAAATCATTTTCAGCACCAATTGCTTCCATGATAGGGTTGCTCTCAAGTGCTTCACTAGCGCAGGCTGATCCAGTGCTTGCTGCTATGCCATTTTTATTTAAATCCCAAAGCATAGCTTCACCTTCTACGCCTTTAATGCTTGCTAAAATTGTATTTGGAACTCTTCTTGATCTATCTCCAACTACGCTTGTATCAGGCATTGCTAAAATTAAATCTTCTAGTTTGTCTCTTAATTTTCTAATGTGTGAATTTTCAAAGTCAAGCATAGTATTTGCAATTCTTAAAGCTTCTGCCATTGCTATAATATATGGCACATTTAAAGTTCCACTTCTTCTACCACCCATATGCTCACCACCATGTAAAAGTGGAGTTAGTTCTATATCTTTTTTAATATAAAGCCCACCTACGCCTTTTGGACCATGGAATTTATGTGCAGAAAATGAAGCAAAATCAACTCCAGCTTTTGCAAAATTAACTTTGATTTTCCCAACAGCTTGGGTTGCATCAGTATGGAATAACGCTCCGTATTCATGAGTAATTTGAGCCATTTCTTCTACAGGAAAAATCATACCAGTTTCATTATTTGCCCACATAATACTCACTAGGGCAGTTTTATCTGAAATAACTTCTTTTAAATCTTTTACGCTAGAAACACCCTCATGATCAACACCAAGTTCTATAACTTTTACCCCTAAAGATTTTAAAAACATAGCACTAGCAGCTACTGCGGGATGTTCCACGCTAGAAATAATTACTTCATTTCTATCGCTATTTAAAATTTTATCAAAATACACACCTTTTAACACCCAATTGATACTTTCTGTAGCACAGGAAGTGATAATAATATCATCTAAATCACTTGCTCCTACACCTATATAAAGTTTATCCATAGCTTCTTTTAAGGCAGGATGGGTTGCACTACCCCATTGATGAAGGCTATTTGGGTTTCCAAAATGCTCTTTTAAAAAAGGCTTCATAAGCTCGTAAGCTTCTGGTGCAAGTTGTGTTGTTGCGTTGTTATCTAAATATACTTTCAAATTATACTCCTTTAATTAGGATAATTTTTATCTTTTTTGTTAATATACACTAAAATATTAAATTTAATATTAAATCAAGTAAGTTTTTAACTTATGTAATAATTTACATTATTATTTTAGCACAAGTTAAGCCATAGCATTTAAATAAGAATGTAAAATTTTGTTAATACTAGCTTGTTTTTTTCTATTTTCTAAAAATTGAGTATCTAAAAGTTCTTTTTGAGTATTGATTTTTTCAAGATCAATATTAGGATTATTTTGATTGAATTCTTCTTTTAAAACTTCAATTTCTTTACTAACTTGCTCGCTATAAAGACTATAAATAGAACTTGAATTGGCAAATTCTTTCATGTTAATGCTATGTTGATAGTTAATATATTGTTGAAAGAAAACTGAAAGCTTATCTTCTGAAGTGTTGTTTTTATCTACTCCATTGATATATAAATATAAATCAAAACTCATTTTTTCTTTATTGTTTTCATTAATATAATCTTGCATACTCATTTGACCTCTCATGAGTTTTTGAAAATTTACACTAGAGGACATATCCAACTCAATAGGCGATAGAAAAAAATTAGCTTTATTGTGATTTTGTTCTTTTAAATCATGATAAATATAATTGAGCAGCAATCCACTTTTAGAAACCTCCCCTTGTTTATTTAAATAAGGTTTGATAACAGGATTACTAGCTGTATTTTCTATGCTTGCGTTAAACGCAAAGTCACCTATTTTATTATCAAGCATTAAGGTGTTTAAATTTTTATTTGATTCTTTTGCATTTTGTAAATTTTTAGCATTTTCATAAACTTTTAAAATTTTACCCTCATAAGTATAACTATAACCTTGATTTAACTCTGAAATTTGAGTTTTACTTAAAAAATCATTGTCATTGTTTTGAAACTGTGGATTTATAGTTTTTAATGTGTTGTGATAAGCGTTTAAAAGTCTTGGTAAATCTATTTTGTTATAATTTAAATTCTCATCAAGCTTTATAAGTTGTTTTGAAATTTCTCTTATACTTTTTATATTAATATCATAATCAAGAGGCAAAGCAGCTGCTTTATTAAGATCTTTTTCAAAAAAACCTTGCTCGTTGATTCTAAAACCAAATTCACTTGCATAAGTCACTTTATAGTCTAAATTAGAACCATTGATATCAAGTAAATCACTTTTAATATTAGTATTTTCTTTTTTTTCTTCTATGTGTCCAGTTTTTGCAAAAGGATAATTTGCAAAATTCTGATACGGATTAACATTAGAATTTACAAACATAACTCTTCTCTTCAAAAATATTGCTTAACTTTTAAAAAGCAAAAGCTATGCCAAAATTTTTGAATTGAAGAGAAAAATTTTAAGCGTAAATGTCAAGTAATCCTGAACTAGCAGTAGGAGTAGTAGTTGGAGCAGGGTTTGCATTTACGCCTTCAAGTACTTGCATTACTGCATTTTCATTAACTTCTATGGTTTTTTTCATCATAGTAGTTGCAATGTTAAGCATTAAGTTTGCTTGATTGTTTGTAACTTCGCCCATAACATACTCCTTTTGTTTGGATCAAAGGTATTATCGGCAAAGTTTGGTAAATATTAAGCTATATTATAAATTTTTGATAAGTAATGATTGTGGGTGTTTTCTTTTGCTTCAAGCATATCGATATAATTTTTAAATTCATCCATATCTTTAAAAAGATTTTTCATTGTAGTGCTAATTTCATTAGAAAAATTTTGAAGATTATTTTGGGCTTTTAAATATCTTTCGATTTGATAAATTCTCGCCACTTCTCTTTCATATTCATCTTGAGTCATTCTTTTTGCACTGAATTCTTCATTTAGAACTTTTTTATTATTAATAATAAAAGATTTTTTTTGATTATTGATTTTAAATTCGATTATAAAATCTTCTTTTGAAGCGATAATTTTTAAATATTTTAATTTTGCTTTGTCTTCTAATAAAACAAAACTTATGCATTCTAAAAACATATGTGTAAAAATTTCTCTTTCAAAAATATTTTGACAAATATCGGTATATTTTAAACCTAAGCTTTGTTGATGATCTAAAAATGCTATATTTGACATGATCTATCCTTTTTTCATGACTTTTTTATCAAAAAAAGCAAAAAATATTCCAACTATTATGTATCAATCATCTTAAGCATATTAATCGTATCTTCAAATTCAAAACTTTCTTCAGGATTTTGACTTAAAAATTGCTGCATAAAATCTTTTTTAGCAATAGCTTGATCGAGTTCTTTATCGGTACCTTTTTGATAAGCACCAATACGCAATAGCACTTCATTTTCTTTAAGCAAAGAATTTAAACGCTTAAATTTTCTAGCAGCTAGCTTATGTTCATCACTGATAATATCCCCCATAACCCTTGAGGCTGAATTTTGTATATTTATAGGTGGATAAATTCCAAAGTCAGTGAGTTCGCGACTAAGCACTATATGCCCATCTAGGATAGATCTGCTTTGATCAGCTATTGGATCACTCATATCATCCCCATCAACCAACACGGTAAAAAAAGCTGTTATGGTGCCTTTACCTTCTTCTTTTCCTGTTCTTTCCATAAGCTGAGGTAAAAGACTTAAAACGCTTGGCGGATAACCTTTTGTTGTAGGTGGTTCACCTAGGGCAAGACCTATTTCTCTTTGAGCCATAGCAAAACGCGTTACGCTATCCATGATAAATAACACATCTTTACCTTGTTCTTTAAAATATTCAGCCACACTCATAGCACAAAATGCTCCGTATTTTCTCATCAGCGCGCTATCATCACTTGTTGCAACGATGATGACAGTATCATCAAGTTTACCACCAAGATTTTTTTGTATAAATTCAGGAATTTCTCTACCGCGCTCTCCTATTAAAGCTATAACTTTAATAGGAGCTTTGGAATTTTTCACTATCATACCCATAAGAGTTGATTTACCAACCCCACTTCCTGCAAAAATCCCAAGCTTTTGTCCTACCCCGCAAGTTAAAAGTGCATCTATTGTTTTAACACCTACTGGAAAAACTTCTTCTATCAAACCTCGCTTCATTGCATCAATAGGTGCTCGCATAATAGGCATAAATTTACTTGCCTCAATAGGTCCTTTACCATCTTTTGGTCGCATAAAAGGATCGACTACTCTTCCTAAAAGTTCATCACTAACTCCTATTTGCATACCTGCATCGTTAATAAAAGCACGATCGCCTATTTTAAAACCTTCCACAAAACCAAAAGGACTCAAATAGCTTAAATTTTCATCTACTTCTACCACCATAGCCATAGCTTCTTTACTCTCATCTTCACTAGAAACTATTTTAATGATATCACCTATGCTAGTTTTTAAGCCATTTATTTCTATACTAGTACTTGAAATTTTAGTAATCTGACCAAAAACACTAGCAAGATTTTGTGAAGCAATTTTACTACGAAGTTTTTCTAAACCCATTAAAATCTAACCTGTTTTGCCGAGTTAATTAAAGTGAAAAATTCTTTTCTTGTTTTTTCACTTTTTAAAAAGCTACCTCTTAGTGCTGAAGTGCTAGTAGTAGAATTTGCTTTTTGCACCCCACGCATTTCAACACACATGTGTCTTGCTTCAATAACTACTCCAACACCTTTTGCACCTACATGTTCCATTAAAGATTCTGCGATTTGTTCTGTGAGTTGTTCTTGAATTTGCAAGCGTCTTGCAAAAACTTCCACAAGGCGTGGAATTTTACTAAGACCTACGACTTTTTTATCCGGTATATACGCAACATGTACGCGCCCAAAAAAAGGTAAAAGATGATGCTCGCAAAGACTATAAAATTCTATATCTCTTACTAAAACCATTTCATTGTTTGAGCTTTCAAATAAGGCATCATTTAGTATTTGTTTTGGATCTTGTTTATAACCACTATTTAAAAATTCAAAAGCTTTAAAAACTCTTGTAGGGGTTTTTAAAAGTCCTTCTCTTTGCGGATTTTCCCCGATAATTTCTAACATATTTTTTACTGATTGTTCAAATTTTTCTTGCATTTTTTCTCCATCAAAAATTAAAATTTTAACATATTTTTATTTTTATATAAAGTGATAAGGAAAATTTTGGTATATTATCAAAAAATTTTATTTAAAAAGGGAAAATATTATGGAAGTTACAGCAAAACTAATTGATTTTGCAAATGCAAATGCTACTGTGAAAATTGCTCAAGGAGCTATTAAAGCAGAAGTTGAAAAATTAGCTAAAAAAGCGTCTAAAACTATGAAAATGGATGGTTTTAGAGCAGGAAAAGTTCCTGTTGCTGCTATACTTAAAAGATATGAAAAAGAGCTTACAAGAGATGCGGAGCAAGATCTTTTAAGAAATGCTGTAGATGGTGCTTTAAAAGAAGTTAAAAAAGAGGCTAAAGATTTAGTAGGTGAGCCATATTTTGAAAAATTTGATAGAAAAGATGGCGATATTGAAGCTCAAATGGTATTATCTTTTAAGCCAGAAGTAAAATTAGATGGATATGAAGAACTAATTCCAACTTATAATACACCAAAAGTAACTCAAAAAGAAATTGATGCAAAAAAAGAAGAATTATTAAAAAGATTTGCTACTCCTGAAGCGATTAAAGAGGCAAGAGCTTTAAAAGAAGGCGATTTTGCTAAATTTGATTTTGAAGGTTTTGTTGATGGTAAAGCTTTTGATGGTGGAAAAGCTCAAAATTATGTTTTAGAGATTGGCTCAAAACAATTTATACCAGGATTTGAAGAAGGTATGATTGGTTTAAAGGCAGGCGAGGAAAAAGATATTAATGTAACTTTTCCAAAAGAATATGGTGCAGCACATTTAGCAGGAAAAGATGCGGTATTTAAAGTAAAAATTCATGAAATTCAAGAACTTAAATTACCTGAATTAAATGAAGAGCTTTTAAAAAACTTACTTCCTGAAGAAAAAGAGCCAAGTGTTGAAAAATTAGACGCAAAATTAAAAGAACAACTAAAAAATGAAAAAATCTTTAAACTTATCAATGATGAGCTTAAAAATCAATTTGCAGAAGCTTTAGTAGCTAAGTTTGACTTTGTTTTACCAAGAAATATAGTAGAGCAAGAAACAGATATGCAATTTAGAAGCTCTTTAAGAACTTTAAGCGAAGAGGAATTAAAAGAATTTAAAGATGAGGCTAAATATAAAGAAAAAAGAGAGAGTTTCAAAGAAGATGCGCAAAAAAGCGTAAAATTAACTTTCATTATAGACGAGCTAGCAAAACTTAGAAATGTTACAGTAAGCGATCAAGAATTAATTCAAGCAATTTATTTTGAAGCTTATAGATATGGTTTTAACCCACAAGAACATTTAGATAATTATAAAAAGCAAGGTGCATTACCTGCCATTAAAATGTCTTTAATTGAAGAAAAACTTTTTGCTGATATTTTTAAAAAAAATGATAAAAAGAAAACCGAAAAAGAAAGTGAAAAATAATGAGTTCATATATACCCTATGTAGTTGAAAAAACAAGCAGAGGCGAAAGAAGTTATGATATATACTCAAGACTTTTAAAAGATAGGATTATCATGCTAAGTGGTGAGATCAATGATGATCTTGCTGCTTCTATCGTGGCACAGCTTTTGTTTTTAGAAGCTGAAGATCCTCAAAAAGATATTTATCTTTATATTAACTCACCAGGCGGGGTTGTGACAAGTGGATTTAGTATTTATGATACGATGAATTATATTAAAGCTGATGTAAGTACTATTTGTATTGGTCAAGCTGCTTCTATGGGTGCATTTTTGCTTAGTTGTGGTGCTCCAGGGAAAAGATTTGCTCTGCCAAATTCAAGAATTATGATCCACCAACCACTAGGTGGTGCAAGAGGACAAGCAACAGATATAGAAATTCAGGCAAAAGAAATTCTAAGATTAAAAGCGATTTTAAATGATATTTTGGCAAAAAATACTAAGCAAAAACTTTCTAAAATAGAAAAAGATACCGATAGAGATTTTTTTATGAGTGCTATAGAGGCTAAGGAATATGGTTTAATCGATAAGGTTTTGGAAAAAAGTTTTAAATAAGGAAACAAAGCAATGCTAGATGATGATTTATTTGCTGATTTAAATTTAAATAGCGATCCAACTCCAGCCAAAGAAGCTCCAAAAATTCAAAAAATTAGTGGAGGCGAATTTGAGAAATTTGCGAAATCTATTTTAACTGAACTTGTAAAAGATAATGTGCCTCCAACTCCTACTAATTATGGGGTTTATTTTCAAAAAATGCTTGAAGAGCGTCCAGGAGCTTTTAAGAAAAAAGTTGGTGAGATTATGGAATTTGAGCAAAATAATGATGGTCTTAAGCGTGCAAATATAGAACAAGAAATAAAGAAAAGTTTTAATTCTACTTCGGCATTATTGCAATATATTGCCATGATTTATAGGCATCTTGAAACAGTTAAAGATATGCTAAAAAGGCGTAATTCAGAACTTGCTATTAGTACAGGAAATTTAGCTGTTTCTAATGTAATCCATGCCCTTGAAACAGACCTTTCAAGATTTTCTAGCATTTTAGATAAGTATTCAGATGAGATTAAAGAAAATTTTGATGAGGTTAGACAGACTTATAAACATATAGAAGAGCAGAGTGATTTTGACTCTAAATTTGGAGTTTTTAATAAAAAATATTTTTTAGAAAATTTGGAAAAAAGCATAGAGAGTAATGCTAAATATAATTATTATACCTCTTTGATATTCTTTAGAGTAAAAGAGGAAATTTTAGAGCAAACTTATACTCAAAAAGAGAAAAATGCCTTTTTAAAAAGTGTTTGTAAAATTTTTAGTAAAAATGTTTCTTCAAGTGATATAGTAGCACATTGTGGAAATAATATTTTTGCTATAATGATCTCTCATACTAATTTAGAAAAAGCACAAGAAATATGCAATAAAATTTTAGAATCCTTAGAAAATTCAAATTTTTTCTTAGCAGATAAAGAAATAGAGGCAGATGTGGAGGTTGCTATTAGTGCAGTTAATAGTGACAGCAAAGGTGAAGAATTAATAGAAAAATGCATTGAAGCTTTAAAAGACTCGGGAAAAAATTTAGAACCTTTTGTAATAGTGGAAAAAGAAAAATGATAAGAAAGATAATTACCTATCCTAATCCAAGATTATTTTTAGAATCAAAAAAAGTAGAAAATTTTGATAAAGATTTACATATACTTTTAGATGATATGTATGAAACAATGATAGCTAATAAAGGTGTAGGTTTGGCAGCTATCCAAGTTGATGTGCCAATTAGAGCTTTACTTGTAGATATTGGTGATGAAGAAGGTGAGCAAAAAGAAGACAAACAAACTCTTTTAGAAATCATCAATCCCATTATAACACCTTTAGATGATGAAAGAATTTCTTGTAATGAGGGTTGTTTAAGTATACCAGGTTTTTATGAAGATGTAATGCGTTATAAAAATATACAACTTGACTATCAAGATAGGTTTGGAAAGCCACAAAGTTTGCGAGCACATGAGTTTTTAGCAGTGGCTATCCAACATGAAGTTGATCATCTTGATGGACATTTATTTATAGAAAAACTTTCTTTTTTAAAGCGTCAAAAATTTGATAAAGACTTTAAGAAAAAATCCAAAAAGAATAAATGAAAAAGCTAAAATGTGCAAGTTTTTCTACAGAACTTGATATCATCGATGTAGAATCAACTTTCACAAGAGGTTTGCCAGGCTTTAGCATAGTGGGTCTTGCAAACTCTACCATCAAAGAAAGCACTGAAAGAATTAAAGCAACTTTGTTAAGTCAGAATTTTAGCTTTCCAGCACAAAAAATTACTATCAACTTAAGTCCTTCGGATATTCCCAAAAATGGTTCTCATTTTGACTTAGCTATTGCAATTTTGATTTTATTTCAAAAAGAAATTTTAGATGATTTTTTTGTTTTTGGAGAACTTGGATTAGATGGGAGTATAAAAAGCACTGCTAGTTTATTTTCTATCTTGCTTTTTTTAAGTACAAAAATACAAAATGCTAAAGTAGTAGTACCAAAAGCCATAGCACAAAAAGCTTCAATGATACCTAATTTAACAATTTATGCTTTAGAAAATTTAGCCCAGGCTGTAGATTTTTTTAAAGAAAAAAAATATGAGAATTATCATATATGCAATGCTCATCCTTTATTTGAAAATGCTATAAAACTTAATGGGGAAAAATATATAAAAAACACTAGCTTTCCTTATGATTTTAAGGAAGTTAAAGGCCAAGAAAATGCTAAATTTGCTTGTATAATAGCAGCTTTAGGAATGCATAATATTTTATTTGAAGGTAGTCCAGGTAGCGGTAAAAGTATGTGTGCTAAAAGACTTCCTTTTATCATGCCACCGCAAAGCTTGAAAGAAATTTTAGCTCAAAACGCTTATAAGTCATTAAATTCTTTAGATGATGATTTTAGCGCTAGTAGGGTTTTTAGAAGTCCTCATCATACAAGTACTAGGGCTAGTATTTTTGGTGGAGGAACTAAAAATGCCAAGATAGGAGAAATAGCACTTGCAAATGGAGGAGTTTTGTTTTTTGATGAGTTTCCCCATTTTTCAAAACAAATCATAGAAAGTTTAAGAGAGCCATTGGAGGATTTTAAAATTCTTATTTCAAGAGTTAATACCAAAGTGATTTATGAAACTAAATTTTTATTTGCTTGTGCGCAAAATCCTTGTCCTTGCGGAAATTTATTTTCTAAAAATCAAAATTGTCGTTGCCAAGAGATAGAAATTAAAAAATATAAAAATAAAATTTCATCTCCTATTTTAGATAGGATTGATCTTTATGTAGCTATGGATGAAATTTCATATAAGGATAAAATGAGTTTAACATCAGAGCAAATGAGCGAGATGGTATTTAAAGGATTTTTATTTCAAAAACAAAGACAGCAAGAAGAGTTTAATGCTAAATTAAATGATGAGCAGATGAAACAATTTTGTATTTTAGAGTCTTCTGCTAATGAAATTTTGCAAAAGGCTATAAATTCATATAATCTTTCTCAAAGAGGGGTAAATAAAACTATAAAAGTAGCAAGAACCATTGCAGATTTAGAGCAAAGTGAGTTGATTTTAAAAACTCATATTTTAAAAGCATTAAGTTTTAGAATGAGAAATATTTAGGAGCAAAAATGGAAAATAAAAGCATAGCAATTTTTATAGATGCGGAAAATATTCCTTCAAAATACGCAAAATCGATTTTTGGTATTGCTTCTGATTATGGAGAAATTGTTATAAAGCGAATTTATGGAGATTGGACTCAAAAAAATATACAAAATTGGAAAGAACAAATCGCACAATATTCTATCATTGCTATGCAACAATTTAATTTTTTAGCTAATAAAAATTCAAGTGATATGTATTTAATTACTGATATTATGAGTGTTTTTTATGAAAAAGATATTGATATTTTTATTATTGTATCAAGCGATAGTGATTATACTAGTTTGATACAGAAGCTAAAAGAAAATAAAAAACAAGTTATAGGCATGGGTTTAAAGCAAGCTGTAAAATCTTATGTGAATTCCTTTAGTGAATTCTTTTATTTAGATCAAGATAAATCAAAAACAAAAGTCATAATTGAAAAAGAATATATCAAAGATTTAATCAATATCGCAGAGGCTTTGATAGAAGAAAAAGGTCGCGCAGAATATGCTCAAATTCGTACCAATATGAACAGAAAACATGCAAATTTTATTCCACAAAATTTCGGCTTTAAAAATTTCAAAGCTTTGATGAAAGAACTTTTACCAAAGATGAAACAATTTAAAGAAGCAAATGAGAAAAATATTTATTTCCTTGAAAAAGCAAAGGCTTAAAAATGGAAAATATCTTAATAGCTTTTTTGGCTGTTGTAATTTTAGCTTTTGTATGGGTGGTATTTAAAAGTCAGAAAGAAAAAGTAAAGTTAGAATTTTTAAATCAAAACAATATGACTTTGCAAAATCAACTTTCTAATTTAGAGTTTGAAAAAACTACACTTATAGAAAAAAATTCCAAACTTTTAGATGAAAAAATATCGTATTTATCTAAAAATGAAGCTTTAGAGGCAAAATTAGCACAAAAAGAACAAACTCAACAAGAACTTTTAAATATGCATTTAAAAGAGCGTGCAAATTTAAAAGAAGAATACACTCAAACCTTAATAAAATTAGAAGAAAAATATAAACAAAGTTTGGCGGGATTAAAACAAGAGCTAGAGCAAAATTTCCAAAAACAAAATGCTAGTATCTTAAATCAAAACAAACTTATGCTCAATGAAGATACAAAAAAAATCTTAGAAGAAATTTTCTTGCCTGTGAAAAAAAGTGTTAAAGAATATAGTGAAAAACTCAGTCAAAATGAAGTTAGCATTAAAACACAAATTGATCATATGTTTAAATTTAGTCAAAATATGGGAGAAAATGCAGATAAGCTAGCTAAAATTTTAAAAGGAGATAAAAAAATTCGTGGTAATTTTGCAGAATTACAACTAAAATCAGTTTTAGAAAATAGTGGTTTAGTAGAGGGTGTGCAGTATAAATTGCAAGAGAGATTTCAAGATGAGGGTAAAACTTACATTCCTGATGCGGTTGTGTTTTTAGATAAACAAAAAAGTATAGTTATAGATGCAAAATTTTCTCTACCAAGTGATTTTAGTTTTGAAGATATTAGTAAAAATACCTGTCTTGATTTGGCTTATAATCTAAAATCAAGGATTGATGAGTTAGCTAAAAAGCCTTATATGCAGTATGATAAACACACTTATGAGTTTGTTTTGCTTTTTATACCTTATCAAAATATTCTAGATTTGATTTTAAATGTAGATCTTGAAATTTATCAATACGCTTATAAAAAAAAGGTTTATTTAACTACACCAAACACTCTTTTTATGGCATTAAATACTATAAATATTTCATGGAAAAATATACAAAGTAATGAAAATATCTTAAAAGCTTTTGATGAACTGGGTAAATTTCATGATAAATTTGCAGGCGTTTTGGATGATTTTGAAAAAATCAAAGAAAATGTTAAAAGATTAAATTCAAATGTAGATAATATGCAAACAAAGCTTACTCATGGAAGTGGAAATATCGCTTCAAGAGTGATAAAGCTTAAAGAGCTAGGCGCTAAAACTCAAAAATTTATAAAATGTGAGATGAGCGATGAAAGCAGTATTTAAAGATAATATTTCTTATGAAAAAAAACTTATTGAAAAAGGTTTGGATGAGTTTTTAATGATGGAAAATGCAGGCATAGAGCTTGCAAATTTGATTAAGAAAAAAAGTAAAAACATAAAAAATGCCAAAATTTTATTTTTGCTCGGTACTGGTGGAAATGGAGCTGATGGACTTGTGGCTATAAGGCATTTAAAAAAAGCTTTTGCTTTTGTTATGCCATATAAAAAAAATACAATGTTTATCAAGCAAGAGCAAATTTTAAAAAATATAGGTTTTAAATTTTTACAAAAAGAACCTAAATTTAAAGATTTTGACATCATTGTTGATTGTGTTTTTGGGAGTGGTTTAAATAAAGCTTTAGATGAAAATTTGCAAAGAATTTTTAAAAAAATTGCTAAAAGTAAGGTTTTAAAAATAGCTTGTGATGTTCCTAGCGGGCTTGGACAAGAGCTATGTTTTAAGGCTGATTACACTCTTTGCATGGGAGTGATTAAAGAAATTTTATTAGAAGATTTTGCAAAAGAATTTGTAGGTAAAATTAAAATTGCAAATTTGGGTTTAAAACCTTACATGCAAAATACTTCAAGTTTTTTACTAGAAAAAAAAGATTTAAAACTTATTACAAAAAAGATTAACTCAAATAAAGGCGATTTTGGCCATATTTATATTTTTGCAAATAAAAGTGCAGGTACTCTAGCTGGACTCGGTGCTTTAGAATTTGGAGCAGGACTTGTATCTTTAGTGGCTAAAGAAAGTTTTTCACCTTTGATTATGCTAAAAGATGATATTGAAAGCAAAATAAATGCAGCTGCTATAGGTATGGGACTTGATGATTTAAGTATTTTAAAAGATGAAAGATTAAAAAACATTCCTTTAGTTTTAGACGCAAATTGCTTTCAAAGTGAAAATTTACTTTCATATCTTGCTAGAGAAGATGTTGTTTTAACCCCTCATCCTAAAGAATTTTGTATGCTTTTAAAACTTTGTTTTAATGAGGATATAAGCGTAGAAGAAATTCAAAACAAACGCTTTTTTTATGCAAGAAAGTTTAGTTCTAAATTTCAATGTGTTTTGGTATTAAAAGGAGCTAATCCTATTATTGCTCAAAAAGAAAAATTTTTTATAGTAAATTGTGGCAATGAAGCTTTAGCAAAAGGTGGAAGTGGGGATGTGTTAAGTGGTATGATAGCAGCTTTGCTTGGAGCTAAATTTAATGCTTTAGAAGCTGCTAAAAATGCAGTATTAGCTCATGCTTTAGTAGCTAAAAATTATAAGAAAAACAAAATTAGTTTTGATGCTTTAAAATTGATAAAGGGGTTAAAATGCTTATAAAATTAGCAATTTTATTTAGTGGTAATGGAAGTAATTTGGAAAATATTTTAGCAAAATTACATAAAAAAACTTTTGGTAAAAATACCTTTGAAGTGGTTTTATGCGTGTGCAATAAAAAAGAAGCTTATGGTATACAAAGAGCTTTAAAATATAACCTTAATACTAAAATCATAGAGCATGAAAAATTTACTTCAAGAGAAGAATTTGATGCAGAATTAGTAAAAATTATAAAAGAAAGTCAAGCAGATCTGACCATCTTAGCAGGATTTATGCGAATTTTAAGTCCTATTTTCACTCAAAATATAAAAGCTATTAATCTTCATCCTTCTTTGCTTCCTTTATTTAAAGGTGCTCATGCTATCAAAGAAAGTTATGAGAGCGATATGAAACTTGCGGGTGTTAGCGTGCATTGGGTTAACGAAGAGCTTGATGGTGGTAAAATCATTGCTCAAAAGGCGTTTGAAAAAGCTAAACTAAGCTTTGAAGAATTTGAAGATAAAATTCATAAATTAGAGTATGAAATTTTACCTGCAACTATTGTTGAAATTTTTGAAAATGATTAATTTTTTATCATTATAATTACGCTTTTTATTTTAAGGAAGTTAAATGTTTGAGTGGATTTTGAGTGTGGATGCGTGGGTAGTGTTGCTTACGCTTACAGCTTTAGAGATTGTGCTAGGGATTGATAATATCATTTTCTTGGCTATTTTGGTTTCTAAATTACCACCAGAACATAGAGATAAGGGTAGAGTTTTAGGTCTTGCTTTTGCGATGATTACTAGAATTTTATTGTTATTGTCTTTGTTTTGGGTTATGAAACTTGTCACACCTTTATTTAGTATATTAGGGAATGAAATTTCAGGTAGGGATTTGGTGCTTTTGCTTGGAGGATTGTTTTTGATAGTTAAATCTATCAAAGAAATCAAAGAAAGTATAACACATCAAGAGGAAAGTCAAAGTAATATAAAAATCAGCAATAAACTTTGGATTGTAGTTGCTGAAATAGCTGTGATAGATATAGTATTTTCTCTAGATAGTGTTATTACTGCTGTGGGTATTGCTCAAGATATAGAGATTATGATTATTGCTGTTATTATTGCAGTATTAGTAATGCTTTTTGCTTCTAAGCCAATTGCAGATTTTGTAGAAAAATATCCAAGCATTAAAATTTTAGCTTTGGCATTTTTAGTAATGATAGGTTTTGTTTTAGTATGTGAAAGTTTTGATATTCATATAGATAAGGCCTATATTTATGTAGCTATGGCCTTTTCTTTGGCAGTTGAAATTTTAAACATCATTTCACAAAAAAAGCAAACAAATAATTCTTAAAATATTTAGCATTTTTTATGCTAAATATTCTTATTTATCTTGACTTTTAATATTTTTTTATGTAGAATAACGCTTTATTTTTATACATCGGGGTGTAGCGCAGTCTGGTTAGCGCACTTGGTTTGGGACCAAGGGGCCGAAGGTTCGAATCCTTTCACCCCGACCATTTTTATAAATGGTGAGTGTAGCTCAGTCGGTTAGAGCATCAGATTGTGGTCCTGAGGGTCGTGGGTTCGATTCCCATCACTCACCCCATCAGCGCTCGTAGCTCAACTGGATAGAGCGACAGACTTCGGATCTGTAGGTTATGGGTTCGATTCCTATCGGGCGCGCCATAAGCCTATTGTTACTTTTATTTTTTTGCGCTCATAGCTCAGCTGGATAGAGCAACGGCCTTCTAAGCCGTAGGTCAGAGGTTCGAATCCTCTTGAGCGTACCACTTTTGCGGATGTGGTGAAATTGGCAGACACGCCAGACTTAGGATCTGGTGCAGCAATGCGTGAAGGTTCAAGTCCTTTCATCCGCACCACCATGCTTTGAAGCTACTTTCTAAAATTTTTAAAAAACTCAGGGAGCGGTTTTGGTAGCGGTTTTTTTCTCAAAAATTAATTTTTAACACTCCTATAATCTAAAAAAGAAATTGACTTTTATAAAAATATTTAAAAAATACATTTTACTTTTTTATATTCAATTGCTATTTTCTATTTCTTTTTTTATTAAAAGAAGACAGTATAAACTAAATACATTATAATTTATTTATTTTATTCATAAGACTTAAAAATTAGTTAAACCATTAAAACATATGAAATTTTATAATTATTAGTATTGGTAAAATAATGGTTTCTCAGCTTTTTCGGTTTTTTGCTTTTGGGGTTAAGCAAATATTATTTTATTATCTTAATCTTTTTATCAAAAATATAAAAAAATTATTTTAATTTAAAATTATTATAAAATTATATCACTTAGTATTTTTAAGCTAGCGATTAGCTTAAGCTATGATCCTTTTTATATTTTATTAATTTATAAGGAGGTGATTATGATCGGTAATAAAATAAAAATTAATTTGATTTTATCTTTTTTATTTTTCATAAAAACTAAAATTTTATTAGTTGGATCACTAGCTTAAAAATACTCTCATTTTTTCTTAAAATATATCTTCATTTTATTAAAGTTATAAAAAAATATCCAAAAAAATACAAGTTAATTTTTTCAAAAAATCTTACCTTTTTTGTTTTGATAAAAAGTTTAGTAAAATGGAAATTTTAAGCTGTATTTTAAAGCTTTCTTTTTGGAGTTTTATAGGTTAAAATTTATCAAAAAATAGCCCATTTTAAAACAATCACTACTCCATGCTAAGCAGATATACCATTTTCGTTATCTTTAGCCTAAAAAGTATATATTTCGTATATTTTGATAAATTTTTGGTGTATTTTTTATAGATTTTTATAAAATTTGTCATTTTTGTTAAAAATAATCGTTTTTGCAATACATTACTTCGTAAGTATATATTATATGTTTTCGTTACCTTTAGTATTTTTTTGAGATTTTTTTGAGATTTGCTGTGTTTTTTTTAAAAAATGAAAATGTTATGATTTTGTAATTTTTGTATGATAAAATATTATAAATTTTTGTTAAAAAAGGCAAGTTATTCTGTGTTTAAAAATATATTTTTCAAAAAAACTGTATCTGCTGATAATCCTAATGATGAGATAAAACTAGATGAAACTCCTACACAAAACAAAAGTGATAGATTAGAAAAAATAATTCACACTTGGGTAATAAATTGCACTAAATATTCTTTAAAAAATCCTTATGATACAAGACGCATTAACAGAAAAAATGGCTGTATCAAATTCGTCTTAAGAATCTTTAAAGAAACTAAAAATGAAGGTGCTTTAATTGGCATTAGCTCTTCGCTTTATGATAAATATAAAAATCTCTATAAATCAAAACTTGCTAGAGTAAAGCAATCAAGTAAAATAAAAAGCTTACAAGAAAAATATCCTGATTTAGATATTATCAATGCTTATAAATATGCCATATTAAGCAATAAATGTGCTTTATTAAATGAAGATGTTAAAGACTTTGAAAATATTATAAAGATTTTATTGCAATTAAATACCGCCAAATATAAACAAAAATAAGCTTAAAATCAAAAATCTACTATAAAGCAATATCAATCTAGCATTGAATAATTAAAATCGATTTATGAGCTTGTTTTGTTGGGTTATGTTAAGGAAGTGGTGTTTAGTTATTATTTGTGTAATTTTGGCAAGCTCGAACGGATCTTACTTGCCGTGACGATAGCGTATTATATCGATAATTTTCTAAAAATTTAATTAATTTCTGAGTAGAACTTTTAAAGATTTTTGCGTAAAAATTATGAAATTTTTTAGTTTTATATTGGAGTTTACTGCTTGTTTACTCAAGGCATAATTAACAAAATTTTCATATTCTCTTGCTATGTAGTTTTTTTTCTTGATGTTTTTGCATATTTCTGAAAATAAATTAATTACTTCTAAAAAATCAACAATTAATGCGTTTTGAAGCATTTCTTCTAGGGTATATGTATTTTCTTTTGTTGTTATATTTTTTCGATATGGACTGATTTTTTTAAGTAAATATTTTCTTTTTTCGTTTACAGTATTATCTATCCTTATTAGTATTGAATTGTTATGCGCGGATAGATTTCTTAGCCATCTAATGCTTTCAAAAGTCCAATTTGAAAATGTTTTATATATAGAAAAACTCTCATTGCTTTTTATGCAAAATGTGTAAAATTTGATAAAGTCATTAAAGGTTAGAATTTCTACAAATACCCATATTGGTATTTCATCAGAATAATGTTTTAAAATATCATATAACCCACCACTCTTTCCTTGAGTGATTTTCTCTTTATATTTTTTAAGTAGTATTTTTGTATTCAAACCTTCTTCTGATTTTAAAAAGCTATCTACTAATTCATAACCATCGTTTTCTGCTTGACTTATTTTATATAAAAATAATGTTTTTACCAAGTGTTCTGTATCGAGCGTAATTTTTAAGAGAAAATTTCTAAAAGCCATATCTATTTTTGATATTTCATAGATATAAGAAAACTCTAATTTATCATATTTATCTGATTGTGTTTTTGGATAAATTTTTGCGTATGATTTTAATTTAAAATAATAAGTTTTATGGCTTAAAATTTTTTTAGCTAAAGTTTCATCGATGATATTAAATACAATACCCTTGTTTTTCATATGTTCAATTTGTTCATCAATATTTAATTTTCCTTTTTTATTCATGCAGCTTTATTCCTAAAAATATATAACTAAAGTTGTTTGTTATTAAAACCATATTTTTCTTCTCTTTTTTTAAATGCTTCTTTTCCTCCTTCAAGCTTTAATAATTTTGATCTAAAATCAATATCTTCTATAGCAAATAAATTTGCTTTTGTTTTATTATCGTTATTTTCTAGTTCGATAATTAATTCTGCATCTGCATTTAATACAAAATTTGCATTATGCGTAGCAAATATTATTTGTCTATGCATTTTTATTTTTTTTATTAGATCTACTAAATAGTTTGCGATTAATGAGCTATCAAGGTGAGTTTCAGGTTCATCAATGATAATTGGATTATTTCCTAATGATACTAAAATGATAATAGCTGCAGTGCATCTTTGTCCAAATGATACATTATTGAGACTTTTATTATCATATGTAACTTCTAAATTCTTGTTTTTACTAATATTTCTGATGGTTTTTGCAATTACCAATTGATATATTTGAAAAAATATTTTTTTACTGAAAATTTCACTTAATAATTTAGCTGTCTGGGTATTTTTGCTTTTAAGGAACTCATCTATATCTTTTTTAAACTCGTAGTGTTGTTTACATTCATATACTTTTTTTATGGTTAGTTCTTTAAGATAATTTTTAAATGTACTTTTATCTTTAATTTCAATTTCTTTAAAATGTTTAATTTTCTCTATAAAATATTCTATGGCAGTGTCAGAAAAATCATCTATGTTAGATATTGGATATTGAATTTTTATATTTTTTAGTTCATCTTTATTGTTTTCGGATATTTTTTCAAATTTTTCATTAACAATATTTAGTTGTTTAGTGATAATGCTTTCGAAATTTTTAATTTTTTCATCAATATCATTGTGTGAGAAAGATTTTATTTCTTCTTTTATCTTTTTTATTTCTTCTTTGATGTTTTTTATTTCTTCTTTGATGTTTTCTATTTTAGAGGTTGCAATTTGAACATCATTGATGTTTTCCTCCGTTAAACCTTTACTATCTAAGTAGTTTTTAATTTTTCTTATATATGTTTCTTTTTCACTCTCTAGGCTGTTTATATTTTCTTCACTATCTTTATATTTTTCACCTGTATCGCTTGTGGCTAGCTCACGAATCTTTGTATATAAATCATTATAATAAGAATCATAACTATTTTCAATTTTAATAATATGATGTTTAGTTGCAATATCATTTAGACTGTTAAGCAGTTTATTCACTCTGTCTCTAGAATTTAGTAGTTTTATAAGTTTTTGTTCTATTGTTTGGATTTTTTCTTTGCTTGATAAATACTCATGGTCATCAAAAGAACGGACAATATATTCTAGTTTTTTTAATTCCTTGCAGTGGTTTTTTAGTCGAATATGTAAACTAATTCTATTTTTTAAATTATCTATTTGATTTTCAAATACTTGAAGTTCTTTTGTAATGGCATCTTCGGTTTCTATTAATAAGTTATTTGTATTTTTATTTAATCTGTTAAATATTGCTTTGGTGAATTCTTTTGAGTTTTTTGCAAATTCTTCAATTTTGTTTTGTGCTAAAAATTCTATATTTTCTATTTCTTCTGGAGAAAACAAAACTTTAGAATTAATTTCTTTGGGATTAAGTTCGTTGAAAAATTTTTCATCTAATTTGTTTATTTTAGCTGCTATTAGGTTGAGTAAAGTGCTTTTTCCGCTACCTCTTCCACCTATAATACAAGTCAAATAGGGGCTAAAATAAATAATTTCTTTAAAATCTGCAAAGCAGAATTTATCGTTACCCCATTTGGTATTTTCATCAAATTTTAATTCTACACTTTCAATTTTGTGTATTGCTTTTGGAGGTTCATTTTTTTCAATAAAAACTCTTGATGGTTCGTATAATATTTGTCTTAGTCCTTCAAAAGTAGGTTTTGCTTTTATCCAAGTAAATTTTTTACCTATTGTATTTAAGTCATGAGCATCACTACTTTGCAAGACTCGTTTTCCATAAGATTCCCAATGTTCTACATCATCTTTTAATGCTTCCAATTTGTTTGTTGAGTGAATTAAAAAATGAGTATATTTATTTATTTTTTTATAGTTTGCACTACTTCTTGCGTTTCCGTGCCCTCTTGATAAAAATCCAAGCAAATAGCTATTTTTTATATTTAAAGATTCATCGTTTAAATGTTTTATTAGTTCATCAAAATTTACAACAGCTTTAGCATAATCATTTTGCGAGTCTAAATCACTTAATTTTTTTTTAACTCCATCTACATGGACATTCACATTTGCCAAAAATTTAATAATGTGTTCTTCATTCAGACAGTCAGAAAAAATAATATGCAAATCTAAACATTGATTTTCTTTATTTAGATAATCCAGTCTAAGTTCTAAATTTAAAAAAGCACTTATATTTTTATTTTTTAACTTTTTTTGTAATTCATAATCTCCTTTTTTGAAGTTAAAATAATTAGTCAGTCCAACACATGAAATTTGTTTGCTGATTATTTCATTAATAAAACTATCATCGCTACAATTATAATTATTGTTCATATTGCTATATGGCGTATGAACATGTAAATCCCATTTGAGCCAAGTAGAACCAATATTATTTGTTAACATGTTAATTTTCCTCGATCGAATACGGTAGTTCTAAAACATTAATACTAGCTATACTATTTCCAGCTATTCCCTTTATAGAGCCATACATATTTATAGAATTTTCTAGTACTTGTTCTAGTTGTTTTTCTCTTTGTTTCCAGATTCTTTGTATAGATCTTTTTTCGCTTTCTAAGTCTTTTTGCATTTGCGTAAATCCTTCTACTATAGTCTCAATTTGCATCTTAAATTCTGTACTAGTAAGATATTTGTAAAGTAAACTCATCTTATCAGTTTTATTTTCTTGTGATTTTTTTGCTTGGTTTATTTTGATAATACTATCTCGAATAACAGAAGACAAAGCTTTAAATTCTTCGTAAGTGCATACCCATATGCCATCAATCAATCCCATTCTATCCAGCTCCTTTGGTAATACCTCTGTAACAAGTATTCCTGCATCAGCTCCTTTGTTAATTATATCTGTTTTAAATTTTCCTATCCATTCTCGCTTAAATTCTTTTGTTCTTTTGCTCTCGTAGTATATTTTTCCACAATTTTGTACTTCTCTAGTATGTATGATTTGTATACAATCTCCACCTTTTGCTCCTTTAGCTATCTCTTCGATAGTATCGAAAGGATATTTATTTTTCAAAAATTCTTCAATGGCTAATTCTTGAATTTCTCCTTGTAACTGTTGAGAGCCTTGTTCCATTTTTCTTTGGGCTTCTTGCAGTTGCTTTTTTAGTTGCTCCAGTTTTTCTTCCTGTTCTCGAAATTTTAATTCATTTTTTTCGTCAACTGTTTTTTGTATTTTGATTTTTTCTTCTTGTAGTAATTTAGAAAATTTTATTTCATTTTCAGCTTGTATTTTTGCTTCTACTTCTTCTTTTTCACGTTTAAGTTTTTCAATTTCAGCTTTGCTTTTGTTTAGTTCTTTAACTTGATTGGATTTTTCTGTAAGCTCTTTTTGTAGCAAATCAAGCATTTCTTTGTAATCATCATTTATTTCCTTTCGAATACTATCTGCCAATTTTTGCTTTTCTTGTTTTAAAAGATTTTTTGCTTCTTTTGAAATTTCTTCATCGATTCTTTCTTTTTGTTTTTTGATATTTTCTTTTTCTTGATCTAGAAGCTCAAAAGCTTTTTTGTATTCTTCTTTTTGTCTTTCCATATCCTCTTCAATTTTTTTTCTTTCTAGCTGATTTTTTTGTGAAATTTCAGATTCCAATTGACGATAAAGTATTTCATTTACATTTATATTGTTGCCACATTGAGGGCATTTAATGCTAGCTTTTTCGGACATATAAACTCCTAAGATTATATATTTTAATTTACTTTATATTTATATTATAATATAATACTGATTGTTAAAAAAATCTTATTTTGCTTATATTTGTTTTTAATCACAATGTTATATAATAAACTATAAATAATTAAAAAGGAAATAAATGCTAAAAGATAAATTATTGCAAGATTTAGAAGAACATTTTGAAACTTTAGGACAAGTTAGAAATTTAGCACAAAATTATGATGAGAAATTATTTGATTATCTTTTAGAACAAAGTAAACATAAAGAAGAATTTAAAAGTAGATTTTTTATTTTTAGCAAAAAAACTTTGGTTTTTAAGCTTAATGATTTTTTGAATTTTTTAGATCTTAGAAGCTTAGGTGGTAGTTTTACAAGCTATGCTAACAAAATAGGACTTGCAAATAAAACAAAATCTCTTTTAAAAACAAATAACGAAGTAGTATTAAATTTTGCTTTTAAAGATGGTGTTATAAAAGGCGGACAAAGCAAAGATGAACAAAAATCAAAAGAAATATTTTTCAATGAAATACTAGCTCGTGATGAAATAGATGTGTTATTTGATAAAAAAGCTTTGCAGAATTTTGAACTAATAGGCGAAAATAAAAATTTACAAGAATATTTAAAAGATAATCCAAATTTACTCATAAAAGGCAATAACTTACTAGCGTTACATTCTTTAAAAAAACTCTATGCAAATAAAGTAAAATTAATCTACATTGATCCACCTTATAATACAGGCAATGATAGTTTTAATTATAATGACAAATTTAATCATTCTACTTGGCTTGCTTTTATGAAAAATCGCCTTGAAGTAGCTAGAGAATTTTTAAGAGATGATGGTGTGATTTTTGTGCAATGTGATGATAATGAACAAGCTTATTTAAAAGTGCTTATGGATGAGATTTTTGGAAGAGATAATTTTTTAAGAACAATTAATATCAAAAAGAAACAGTCGGCTGGTGTTGGACAGGACGCATTTATTTTTAGATGTTACTGAATATATTATTGTATATTGTAAAAATAGAAATAGTTTTACATATGACAAATTTTATATAAATGTTGATTTTGATGAGAAACAAATGAAAAATTACAAAAATTATATAGTTATCAAAGATAAAGTTTTATTAAAAGAAGAAAATGACAAGACATGTGGTATGCTGAAAATATATAAACTTGATTATGAAATTTGTAAAGCAGCTGATTTAACACATGAGAATTTCATAGAAAATTTTAATAGTCATTTTACAACATATAATCCACAAAGTACATTTGCTAAAAGAATGATTGCTAATTTAGATGAAAACTTTTACGAAATCGAATATAAGCCTATAAGAGGAAGAAATCAAAATCAAAATACTAGCGTATATTTTTACAATAAAAGAATTGTTCAAATGTTACATTCTATTGCTTATATCAACAAAAATAAGATAATAAAAAAGCAAATCCTTGATAATTTTTGGAATGATATTAGCTGGGATATTATAGGTAATCAAGGGAATATAGAATTTAAAAATGGAAAAAAACCTGAAGCCTTACTTCAAAGAATAATTGAAATTGCTACAAGTGAAAACGATATAGTAATGGACTTTTTTGCAGGAAGTGGCACTACTTTAGCCGTAGCACATAAAATGAAACGCAAATGGATAGGCATAGAACAAATGGATTATATAGAAACTATTACAAAAGAAAGACTTAAAAAAGTAATAGAAGGCGAACAAGGTGGTATCAGCAAAGCAGTAAATTGGCAAGATGGTGGAAGTTTTGTTTATGCTGAGCTTATGCCACTTAATGCAATTTATAAAGAAAAAATACAAAATTTAAATGATGAAAAAGAACTAGATAGTATTTATCAAGAGTTAAAAACTAAAGCTTTTTTAGATTATAGAGTAGATATAAATGAAATTTTAAAAGATAAAGAATTTGAAAATTTAGACTTAGAAGGCAAAAAAGAAATTTTAAAACTTGTTTTAGATTCGAATATGGATTATGTTTTATATGGTGATATAAAAGATGAAGATTATGCTATATCTAAAGAAACAATAAAACTTAATGAAATACTTTATGGTGATGAAAATGTTTAATAAAAAATTACATGAGCTTTTACAGGATGAATTTGGAAAAAGAGGTATAGAACAAATAGAAATTCCTTTTTATGTAAAAGATAATTTATCAAAAGAATTAAGAATTTATCAAGAAAAAGCTCTAAAGCATTATTATGCAAATTTTGATAGCATAAAACAAAGACATTTAATGTTTAACATGGCAACAGGAAGTGGAAAAACACTTATAATGGCTGCTTTAATGTTAGATTGTTATAAAAAAGGATATAGAAATTTTATCTTTTTTGTAAATTCTACTTCTATTTTAGAAAAAACAAAAGCAAATTTTGCCAACAAATACTCAAGCAAATATCTTTTTAAAGATATTAATATAGATTCTAAAAATATAGAAATTAACATTATCAATAATCTTTTTGAAAGTAAAGATGATTGTATAAATATATATTTTACCACCATACAAGCCCTGTTTTCTCTTTTTAAAAATGAAAGGGAAAATTCTTTAAGTTTTGAAGATTTAAAAGACAAAAAGCTTGTATTTTTAGCTGATGAAGCTCATCATTTAAATAGTGATACTAAAAATAAAAATGAAAATGAACTTAAAGAAGGTTGGGAAGCTATTATAAAAAGAGCCTATGAAAGTAATAATGAAAATTTATTATTTGAATTTAGTGCTACTATTCCACAAGAATTTAATGTTTTGGAAAAATATCAAGATAAAATCATTTATGAATACACCTTAAGAGAATTTTGTAAAGATGGATATTCTAAGCGTATATTTTTAGTGAAATATGATAATGATAGTTTAGAACATAGATTTTTAGGAGCTGTGCTTTGTAGTCTTTATAGAGAGTTGTTGGCTCAAAAATATAACATTGTTTTAAAACCTGTTGTTTTATTTAAGAGTGAATCTATAAAAGAATCTATGCAAAATCAAGAAAAATTTATAGATTTTATAGATAATTTAGAAAGCTTGCATATAGAAGATTTTTATAAAAATATAAACAAAGAAAGTGATCTTTTAAATAAAAGCTTAGAGTTTTTTAAAAGAGAATATCAAAATACTTATGCAAAAACTATTGTAAATTTTTTGAAAAATAATTTTAAAACGCTTTATATGTTAAACACAAATGATGATAAAGCGCTAGAGAAAAATCAAATTTTACTTAATAGCTTAGAAGAAAAAGACAATCAAATAAGAGTTATTTTTTGCGTTGATAAACTTAATGAAGGTTGGGATGTCTTAAATCTTTTTGATATAGTTAGGCTTGGAAATAAAAAGGCAAGTAAAACAATAACCACAAAGGAAGCACAACTTATAGGAAGAGGTGCTAGATATTATCCTTTCAAAAGCGATTTGTTTGATTTTGATGATGAGCTTAAATTTAAAAGAAAGTATGATAGTGATCTTGAAAATGAGTTAAATGCTTTAGAGAAATTAACTTATCATACTAGAAATGATGTTGAGTTTATTAAGCAACTCAATGAAAGTATGAATAAAGAAGGATTATTATTTGAGGAGGAAAAAACACGCATAGATTTAATAGTCAATGAAAAAATAAAAGATATTATTAAAAATAACAAAATTTATTACGCTAATAATAAAAGAATCAAAAAACGTGATTTGAAAAATTTTTACATTACAAGAATAGAGATGGAGCAAAAAATAAAAGGTTTGCAAATTCCTTATTTTTCAAATTCTATAAAAGAAAGTGAGGAGAAATTTGAAGAAATCAAAGAAGAATATGATCTTCAAAAACCATCTGCTCTTAATCATATAGATAGCATATACTTTTTAAAGGCGATGAATATATTAGGACTTGATTTTAATAAAATCAATGAAAATTTTGCTTTTAAAAGTAAAAAAGATTTTATAGAAAATTGTTTGAAAAATATAGTTGTTTGTTTTTCAAAACGACAAGAATTTAATCAAATAAACAATCTTGAAATAGCCAAATATATTTTAGAAAATTTTAAATCGATAAAGCAAGGCGTAAAGCAAGAATACGAAGTAAGTGAGTTTATAACTCATGAATTTAATATAGGTAATAAGGTAGTATTTAAAAATAAAGAGAATTTCGAGGAAATGAATTTTGAGTGGCTTTATCACAAAACTTTTTGTTTTGACAGTAAATTAGAAAAAGATTTTTTAATTTTCATAGAAGAATACAAAGATGAAATTGATAATGTTTTTTCCGACTGGTTTGTTATAAGAAATGAAGGATTTGAAGAATTTAAAATTTATGACAATAGAAAAGATGAAGTAACTTATGCTATGGGATTTGAACCTGATTTTATTTTCTTTGGTAAGAAAAATAAAGATGATGATAATTTTTTAAGTATACAATGTTTTATAGAAACAAAAGGGGAGCATTTAGCAATAGCAAAAGATACTTGGAAGGAAGAATTTTTAGAGGCTTTAAAGGGAAAAATAATTACCACTAAAGATGGTAAGAAATTAACCCTTCAATCCTTGCCGTTTTTTATAAACAAAGATTTAAAGATGAATGATAAATTTGTTAGTAGTTTTGATGAATTTTTGAATACATAAAAGTCACTGTTTTTCAAATTTAAACATTAGAATTTTTATTCTATTGTTTAAATTTACTTGTTTTAATTTTTCCGAGATAATTTGAAATAGATCTTACAACTTATAATTATATTGTACCAAGGAAATCATGAGTGTGATTTTATTTGTCGTTAGTTAGAAAGAGTATAAAATCAACAGTGTTTTCTTAGAATAGTATTGTCTCTCTGTAATTTTTATGCTTTAGTTTTCTTTAATGCTATGGCTATTATAATTATAATAAATTCCAAAGAACTTCTTGGTATAGCCCACCTTTATAACTCTTGGTAATATCTCAAAAGTTCTTCATCAAATGTTTTAATCAAATCACTTAAGATAAATCTATTTTTGTAGATTTAGCTCTATACGGATATTTTCTATATTTGTAAAATAGAAGTAAAATAATTAAATTAATCATTTTTTATGGTTTTAATTCTCTGGTAAAAGTTACAAATATATTTAAAACTTATAGATACAAAAATTTATTTTTAAAGATTAAAAGATATAGATGTTAATTTCTATAAAAATTAATTATTGTTGGCTTGTTAAATTTTTGATTATTTTGTTCTAATTAATACGGACTTATATAAGCAAGATAATATTCATTGTTATAAAATCTAAGTAAAAGTAAAATTTAAAACATATTTCAATTGTTTCTTCAAAGAACTTTTTATTAGTATGTATTTCCATTTTAAAGATAAACAAAGCTAAACATTAGTTATGTCTTGCTGACATATTTTATGAGTATTTTTTTAAACTTGCTAGAAGATACTCGTATGAATTTATAAATACTATTTTTAGCTTATTTAAGGATTTAGCTTTGAATAATAAAATATAAAATATATGATTTCTAGGAATATTTACCAGTTTTTTCGTTTTAATAAACAATCACTCAGAATTTTTCTATAAATCTAATAAAATTAAACAAATTAAAATAATTTTATAAATATTATATGAAATATTTAATTTTTTTATGTATAATTTTTTAAGATATAAGAAAAGGAGTTAAAATGAATAAAATATCTTTAGACTTTGAAGAAATTAAATATTTAAACTCTAATGTAGATTATACAGAAACTTGCAGTGGTGATAGAAGTGATTGTTGTACTAGAGTATGTACAAGACATAATGACTCAGATGAATCTAGCTTAGACGCTTGGAGTGAATATTTAGAAGTTGTGTCCGGTGTTGTTCAATATTAGTGGTATTTATAAGCTAAAAGATAGCATTGAGGTATTTTCAAGTCAGGAAAATGAAAAAAATTTAATACAGTTTTATCGGATTAATACTAGGGAAAGTATTTATATCAAATCTGATGATCAAATATTATTTTTCTTGTCTTTAATGGACGGAAAAAGGACGCTGAAAGATATTGTTAACGAGTATAATTTTGAATTAGAAAGTGTTACTAGGTTTATCGATTTCTTATTGAAAAATGGTATTATTAAGGAGATTAAACTTAGTGAATTTAACTATGTTGACGAAAGATATAAAAGACAAGTAGCATATTTTGATGATTTACTGGGTGTGTCTGATGACGAAGATATACAACAAAAAATAAAGCATAAAAAGGTTGTTATTTTTGGCTTAGGTAGCGTTGGTTCTGCTATAGCAATTCTATTAGCAAGAATGGGCGTGGGTTATTTTGTTTTTATAGATTACAAACGTGTTAAAACTTCACATTTTATCAAGCATATTTATTGTAATAACGCTAATCTCGGTAAATTTAAAACCGATGCGCTTAAAGATTATCTATTGGAGATTAATAGTAGTATAAATATTGAAGTGTTCCATGAGAAAATTTTACCTCAAACTGATTTAGCAAAATTTATATCAAAAAATTCAGATTTGATTATTAATACAGCAGATGAACCGTACATCGGACATATTTCAATGAAGATTGGTAGATATGCGTGGGATATTAATATTCCATTTTATGTTGGCGGAGGATTTGATGCTCATAGTATGAGCACGGGGGAGATGATAATTCCGAATGTTACTCCATGCATTGATTGTTATGTAGAGTCTTTTAAAATCGCCTTAAAAGACTATCACCCAACATATATTAAGAATTTTTCACCCAAATCAAAAGATAATAAAAATATTATACTCGGTGGACCTGGAAGTATTGCTGCTTGTAGTTTATTTAGTGCAAGTTTTGGAGTCTTGAGAATAATCTATTACTTTCTTGGGTTACAATGTGATGTTACTAATAGAGGGGAGTATCTTATTGATAAAGGTGTTATTAAATATACAACACTGGAACATGTAAGAAGAAAAAACTGTGAGATATGTAAGCAATGATGGAAAATGTTAAATATAGAATTCGTTCTAGTGTTGCATTAACATATAGCAATGGTAAAATGGAATTCTTTAAGACAAACATAAGGGAATGTATAGCAATAAAGGTTGATCATAATCTAATCGATCTTCTAAGACAGTTTGATGGCGAAACTACGTTAGGTGAAATATTCAGACGAAGCAATTTCGTTGAGTCGGATCTAAAGAGTCTTACATCGTTTTTACACAGTAAAAACATACTGATTAAGGTTGATAATGAGTATGAAGATGATATGGTTTCGGAAAATTATAGATTGATTAATTTTTTGGAGGAATATTGCTTTTCAACAGGTGAAGTTATAAATATATTAGATCTGCTTGAAAAAAAACCAGTTTTTATTGTAGGTCTTGGTGGGGTTGGTAGTTGGGTGGTTGATATATTAGCTCGAAGTGGAATAAGAAATTTTATATTAGTCGATAATGATAAAGTAGAACTTAGTAATTTACATAGACAAGATTTTTTTACAGAGAATGATGTAGGAAAATTTAAAATTGATTGTATTGAAAAAAAACTCCAAAATATAAGTAAATTTATTAATTGTAAAAAATATTATAAAGCACTAGATGATTCTTTTTTCGATGATTTTTATGATAGTTTTTGCTGTGCAATAAACTGTGCTGATTTTCCGAATGTCGACAAAACTACGCAAATAATAGGCGATAAATGTATGAAAGAAAATATACCTCACATTGTTGGTGGTGGTTATAATTTACATTTATCGCTTATTGGCGAGAGTATTATACCTTATAAAAGCGCTTGTTATCAGTGTTTTAGTGATGCTCTTGAAGACATGAACAAGATCACTGGTAATCTTGTTAAACTTCGTAGAAGTAACAGAAAAATAGGTTCATTTACCCCACTTTGTACTATAAATGCTTCTTTGGTTGCAATAGAGGCTTTTAAAATCTTGTGCGGTTTTTATAATAGGCTAACAAATTTAAATCAAAGAATAGAATTTAAGATACGTACAATGAACATAGAGAGAAAAGATATTCGCAGAAATCCAAAATGTAGGGTGTGCGGACAGAAGTGATTTTGCAAGGTATTCAGACGCACAACTTAAAAAATATTACTTTTTTTACCAAGACTCCTGAGATTATAGGTATTTATGGTGTTAGTGGAGGAGGAAAGTCTTCGCTTGCTTTACATACTATATATTCTCTTTGTTCAAATTCATTTAATGCCATTGAAAATGGTTTTATTGATGATATTCAATATATTGTTAAAGATTATAAAGATCTTATGCCTGTTATTGCTATAAAGCAATTAAATTTAAATACAAATCCACGTTCTACAATATATTCGTATTTGAATTTTTCTTCTGCTTTATCAAGCATGCTGAATATTGATTATGATATGTTAAGGCTTAATAAGCCAAAAAATGAATGTCAAAAATGCAAAGCAAGTGGTTATGTGTTTGAGATTGATACAAATAAGGTTATAGATTTTGATGCCAAAATAATTGACACTCCGATTATTCCGTTTAGAAAATATGAATATTTGAGAATATTATTTCTAGAATTTTGTAATTATCATAATATTGATCAAAATAAAACTTTCAGAGAACTTCAGCCAGAAATACAAAATTTACTTTTGTATATAAACAAATCTCATTGTTTTACAATTAAGTATAGGCATAATAAAAAATTAAGAACAAAACATCTGGAATACATAGGAGTAATGCTATATTTACAAGAAAGACTTAACAGCGATAAAATTTCTGTTTATAAAGAGGTAATAGAATATTGTAAAGAAAATATTTGCGATTCGTGTAATGGCTCTAAAATAAATTTGCAAATATATAAAAATATATTTATTGGTAATATTTCGTTTTATGATTTCTTGACAACCCCAATGATAGATCTTGTAAGAATGACACAGAGCAATGTTTTTCATGAAAGAATAAAAAATGTTTTAACTGCATGTTGCGATTTTGGAATAGGTTATCTCAGTTTAAATAGAAGCATTCCTACTTTATCTGGTGGAGAAATTCAAAAGTTAAATTTTGCAAATCTTGTCAGTATTCCCATGTCGAATTTATTAATCATAATTGATGAAATCAGTTCAGGATTACACCATAGTGATTATAAAAATATATGGAAAAATATTCTTTCACTGAAAGAGCGAAAAAACACAATTGTTTTAGTAGAGCATAATTTGGAATTTTTAAATAAGTGCGATAGGAGAATTTGTTTAGGCCCTGTAGGTGGAAAAAATGGTGGTTATATTATTGAAGACAAACTGCCAATTTTGAAACCTATAGAGGTTAATCAAAAATATAAAAAAAGTAATTTTTTAAATATAAATATAAATATAAATAATATCAATAGTCAACGATTATTACTTCCTTATGACTCTTTTGTGGCTATAGTTGGGAAATCCGGGTCTGGAAAATCATCATTGGCTTTATTTCTAGAAAAAAATATTGATAACTGTATTTATATTTCGCAAAGACTTCCAAGAGGTAATATAAGATCTAGTGTAGCATCTTATCTCGAAGCTAATAAGGTGATTGCAAGTTTTTTCTCGAGTTATTTTAATAAAAATGTAGCATATTTTATAAATAGTGGTGGAAGTGAAATAATATGCCCATTTTGTGATGGTACTGGCATTATAAGATACGATAGAGGGTTTGAATCTTCTATCGATATAGTATGCCCTCAATGTAATGGTAAAATGTTTAATGAGCTTGCGTTAAAATATACTATAAGGCAAAAATCAATACTTGATATTTATAATTACGAAATAAACGATTTAGACGATATAGGATCTTCTAAGTTATCTAAAATTATTACATTAATGCGGGATTTATCACTTGGCCATTTGTCTTTTAATAGAAAAATTAATACTTTATCTGGTGGAGAACTAAAAAGAATAAAAATACTAAAAAACTTATTAAAGAAAATAGATAATAAGATTTTAATTATTGATGAGCCAAGTTCTGGATTGGATTATAATAATGCCCAAAATATTATTAATATTTTAAAATCTGCAAAAACTTTAACTACGATCATTATAGAACATAATCCAAGATTATATTTGCAATCTGATTATATTATAGAGCTTGGACCCGGTAGTGGTTCTAATGGTGGGAAGATAATATTTCAAGGATTCTTATCTGATTATAAATTTAACATATTAAACGACAATTCTTTTTAGTTTCTAACTGTAAAATATTAGATAAAATATTACACACATTACGGTTTTATTTAGCTAAATTGAAATTAATAAAATTGCACGCATAATTGGATATTTTAATTTGTATTAAAAGATAAGAAATTAGAAATCTACTAGTTTTTGTAATAATAGTTGTGATATTTATAATTTTAATAAAAAATAAAAGATTTCTAGCTCTAAAAATAATTTTTATTATATAACCATTTAAAACAAGATATTTTATGATAATGATAATAAAAAATAATAGAATTTTTATTAGTTTAACTTAAATCAATTGTTTAAGCAGATTTTTTTAAATCTTCTTCTACTATTTTCATTATCAATTCATTGTTTTCAAAAACACTTGGAATAAGTTTCTCTCTAGATGAGACAATAGTTACTACAATTGGTTTCAAGATTCTGTTCGAACTAGGAAGTATATTATTAATATCAATCTTATTAAAAAACTTATTATCGTTACTTATCATATTATCCACTAACTCCCCAAACTGATTAATTTCATTCTCATTTAATTTAAATATTGAACTTAGGTTAATCATGTGAGAATAAAATACTCTTTGCTTTTTTATATCATCGTCTTCAATATATTTATCTAATATTTTTTTACTAAATAAGCTAATACCTAAACCACCAGCTAAACCACCAGCTAATGCTCCTATTGTAGTGCCTATTCCGGGTATAAAAGAACCCGCAACAGCTCCAGCCATTGCTCCTGCTGCTCCACCCGCTATACCCCCGGCGTTTACCGCGATATTTTTTACACATTGCATGCCTGATATTTTACCACGCATCATTTGCGTAATTTCAATACTTGAAGTAACAGCCATTGCAGCAGTCGCCGCAACGATATTCCCTCTTATTACACTATTGGCGGCACTTTTAACTCCTTGTTTTCCGGCTTCCTTTCCCGCAAAACTTGCTAAGCTTTTCCCGATTTGCTTCCCAATTGCTCCGTTAAAGTTAAAATCTATAAGTTGCTTTAATAGATTGTTTATTATTGGCAATCTTTGGATTTGTGCACCAATCATATAAGTCGCAAACGATTTGCCACCAGCACCAAGAGCAAGAATAAAAGATTGTTTTAATGCTTGTTTTAAATTTTTATTACCATAGTATAATGTTGCTGTATTAATTACAAAGCTAATTCCAAATGCAGCAGAAGCAACTATGGTACTGTTTTTAGCATCAAATTTTAAACTTTCCTTTGTACAAAATTTGGAATAGTTTTTTGCTTCATTATATGTAACACTCCCTTTTTTTACCAACTCTTTTGCTTTCGCCGGATCATTAACTCCTGGTATTTTTCCACTCTTTATTTTTTCTTCCATGATCTCGATAGCTTTATCGTATTGATCTTTTGGAACTTCTAACTGCATTGGTTTGCCGTCCTTTGAATAGTAACGATAATTACCACTTTCTTTATTATCAAATCCCGAATTAACTGATTTAACGGCTGTTTTATAATATTTTGTCTGTATTTCAACACCATCTACTAATCTATCAGCTCCATTTTTAGCATTATCACCCCCGATAATCTTCGCAGCTCCAGAGAATCTTTTAATAATATCTTCATTTTCATGGTTCATTATTTCAGCTGCTAAACCATGACCTGTTTTGCTATTTTGCAAAACTTGAAAATTTTTAGCCCAACTATGCCCAACACCAATAATACTTGTAACTATAGCTGGTATGTTTGATAGTATTTTACCTCGTTTTTTTGCATACTCTTCAAGCGAATCTTTATTGTTAAAAATCGGATTTAATATATTACTAATTTTTTCACATGTTTTTTCTGTTTCGTGACATACTGCAGAACAAAAATATTCTTCTTCGTTGGTTGTATGGTTATATTTTCCAATTCCACATGAAGAACAAAATATAAAAATATCTAAATTTTTATCATGTATATAGAAATCCCCATCTTTAAAATGATACTTATCTATTGATTCATGTAATAATACAAGACTTTCAATTTCATCTAAACTTAAATCAGAAAAAACATTATTTATTTGTTTTGCTATATCTTTATTGGAAATTCTATCATATTTAGAAGCGATATGCCCAATACTTAATAACGTTTCTTCTAAAAATTCAGTTTTAAATAAAAATTCACTATCTCCAAGATTTATTAATTTATAATCGTCCATATGTTTTAAGGAATTTAAAGTATTAAATATTATATTTTTTTATATAAAATATATTCTCTTTTTTTATATTTTTCAGATTTGTGAATATCATAATTGTTCTTGCATATGGTTTTGATTTTGCATAATCAAGCCAACTTTTAACCGCAAGAATTGCTTCTGCTGTTATTTTTAATTTAGAATATAAGCTAAATACTACAATAAAATACACAATGCTTATTAAGATATCATAATTGTTTTGTAAAATAAACCTAAATACAAAAGGTGATATAATAATAGATATATTAAAAAATATATATTTTAAATTAAAATTTTTCTTTATATATGTATTTTCGTATAAATTACTTTTTATATATTGCGAAGTATTATCAATTTTGAAACCTTTAAAACCTAAAACTATAACAGAAATAAAAACTAAATATACAATAATATTAGTTATGTTCATTGTTAAAGAATAATATATTAAAAAAATAAGATATAAAATCATTAGTATTTTCATAATCTTCATTTTTCAATCCTAGATTAGTAATATTTCATTAGTTTTACAATTAAATATATTTGCCAAAATTATAATTAAAATTTATAAAAAAATAATTAAGATAAATTAAATATTAATAATATGGATTTTTATATACAAATCACATCTTTTCTTCATAGAAATCTAAATAGTCAGAAGATTGGCCAAAACATTTAAACAAATGATACTACATTATAATTTTAATTTTTCACATATTTATATTTGTTTCTAATCTCGGATTTTATGGCTGTGTTTATTATTTTATTAGTTTTTTATAGTATAATTTGATTTAACTTTTGAAAGCACAAATACTGTTTTCTATTGATTGTGTTATTTATTTTTTACTTTAATAAATAAATTATAATATCGTATTTGTTGTTTTCATTATAATTAATTTGTTTATAATATGCTAGAAGCTATTTGAATTAATGACACTTGAAATTATAGGTGAAAATTTGATTGCAAATGGTTAACTTAAAAATCCTATAGAATATTTATAAAAAATATTCAAATTGGTATTATGGATGATATATGGAAGCTATACAGACTACACAGCCTATTCATTTAATTATCGATACGAGTGTTCTAAGTGCTAATGCTTACTATAAAAGCCAAGGATACAAATCACTAAAGATACTTATAGACAAAGGTCTTTTAAAAATTTATCTACCATATATTATAGAAAATGAATATATAGAACAACTTAAAAAACCATATCTAGAACAATTCGACTCAATAAAAGACTCTCTAGAAACATTAAAAAATAGGCTATTAATAAATACTGAAGAAATTACCAATATTAAAGAAAGTATAAATATTGCTAAAAACAATACAATAGAACATATAATTAAAGACTTTGAAACAAATTTTTGCACTAAATTAAGAATAAAAAAACTAGACATTAAACCACACCATGCTGAAGAAGTCTTTAAGAAATATTTTAAAGGCTTACCTCCTTTTAAAGGTAAAAAAACAGAAAAGACATACCCGATGCTTTTATTTTTGAATGTATAGGAGATATTAAAAATAAAGAGTCTAATACTGTCGTTTTAGTTGCTGATAATGGACTTTACGATGCCTGCGATAAAATTAACATTACTGTATTTAAAAATATTGAAGATTTCATAAAACATGAAAAAATTCAAGATATGTTAACTGATCATATAAATCCTTCAATTTTTGTAGATCATTTAAAGTCAAATAAAAATATTGAAAATTTTTTAACAAATTATCACGTAAAAGAACTTGAAAATGTAACAATTACAAGTCATCATATTCCAAGTGATGATAACTCTGCACAAATTATTGGTATCTATACCCCAGAGAATATAGAGTGTGATTTTTCAAAATTAATTTATTATGGAAATAAAAAGATTGGTGTTCCGGTTGTTTTTAATATAATGGTTGCTGTAGATTTATTTATATTCAAAGGTGATTATTATGCAGAAGATTATGGTTTCTCATGTATAGAAGATTTGAATGATCATTATTTTAGAACGGAAAGTGAGTATCTTTTAAAAGTTGAAAGTATAGTTATAATTGATATATCGCAGATTGATTTTTCTGCATCAGATGTTGATTTTGGCGAAATTTTTGACAAAGATGATATTTTTAGCCTTAATGATATTAGCAATATAGAAGTAATTAAGTAAAATGGTTATATTAAACATAAATGTAAATAGTGTTACGATAAAATATACTCTTTATAAGTATTTAGATTAATATAAATACGGATAAAAACTTACTATCGCATTGATTATGAGTGTTGACAATATATTTTTAGAGTTTGTTAATCAAAATATCTATTTAGTATGATAAATTATTATAATATTACTTTAAAAAAGTATGAAACCAACAAAAAAGTCATTACAGATTAAAGAGAGAATAGTTAAAAGCTTTATTAAAATATAAGGAAAGTTAGTTTAAAAGTTTTTTATTTTTTGCTAAATGTTTTCAAAGCTAAAGATAAAGCTCTTTTTTTAGTTTGCATGTATTCTTTAGATGTTTTATTTTCAAAATATCAATATTTGATTGTTTGATTAAAAATAGCATACCTAATAAATTTAATTTAAAGTATAATTTTTAAAATTAAAAACATGCAAATTTGTTTATGAAAAATTTTAAGATAAATAAAAAATCAGTAAATGTGTAATTTAAAATATTTAAAAAAATATTTTCTTATGCAAAAAATAAATTTACGATTAAGTATTTTTGATGATATTGGCAACAAATGTGTTAGAATTGTATTTTAAAGATAGTTTGTGAAAAATATAATTAAAAATCTATAAGCAAGTAAAAGAAAGTATTTTACAAACTAATTATAAAAATAATATAATATATAGAAAAATTAGATATATTCATTTAAAATATTATCACCATATAAATAAC